>JAUWLI010000271.1 GCA_030613765.1 Phycisphaerae bacterium | reverse complement strand
GCTTAATTGGGCCGCCATTTTGAGATGCGCCTATAATGGGCAAAATGGGGCCGCCGTAAGCTGCAAAATTGAACTTTTTAGGGAGACCAAATAATGGTGTCAAGGAAAATCTTCACCTGTTTAACAGCTATCGCAATTTGTTCACTTCTTTTATCGGCCGGTTGCACTCCACCCGCCGAAGATACGACCATACTGCAAGTCCCGCCCGAAGAAGAAAAGCCTAAGGTTGTGGAGGAGGAAAAGCCCAAGGTAGTAGAAGAAGAAAAACCCAAGGTCGTGGAAGAGGAAAAACCCAAGGTCGTGGAAGAAGAAAAGCCCAAGGTCGTGGAAGAAGAAAAACCCAAGGTCGTGGAAGAAGAAAAGCCCGCTATCGAATTGGCACTGAAGTACACCCCCCAGGATTCAACAACTTATAAGTACACTGCCGAGGCTCAGCGAGGCATTAAATGGGAGGGCCCCTTGTCAAAAGAGAGCGCCTTCAAGGGAGGAACAACAAGCAGCAGGGTCGAAATGACATTCACTCAGCAGATACAAAGCACCGACGAAAAAGGCAATGCCGTTGCAAAGATTACAATCAAAAGCCTCAAGCATCTCTCTATAATTAGAGATAATCCTGCGATAGATTTCGACAGTTCCAGAGAAAAAGATAAAAACAATGCTTTAGCGAAGCTAATCGGCCAAAGTTACACGATAGAAATCACACCAACCGGTCGGACCACAAAGGTCATCGACGCAAACCAGGCCAGGGAAGCCGTCAAGGGAACTTCCCCGACCACCAAAACTGCCTTAGCCATGCTTGCCGCAGACGCAATCACCGAACGCCACACAATCCCCGCCATGCCCGCTAAGGACAAAAACAAATTGCGAAAAGGTGACAATTGGACCAGCTTAAAGAACTTTTCTTTCGGCCTGATGGGTTCTAAAACCTACCAAAGAATTTATACCCTCAAAGATGTCACAGACAAGGACAATCGCCGGATTGCACTCGTCGAGATGAAGGCCGACCCCACAACTGAAATGGCCGAGAAGCTGCACAAAGAAAAATCGATAGGCGACTTCTCAAAAATGTTTGAGAATACCGAAACATATACGGGCCGGCTTACTGTGGATTTAAATGCCGGAAAAGTCGAAAAATGTATTGAAACGCTCGAGTCCGAATGGATTGCCGTTGAACCAATGGCTGGACAAACAGACGAAGCAAAAGAGCCCGCCGTCCTGACAATGACTGCCAATCGTCTCTATAGTCTTGAAAAAACTGACTAAACACAGTTTATGGTTCATAGCGTGTAGTCTGTAAATCAGTTACTACAAATTATGGACCCACTTAAAAGGAGCAAAATTGAAAAATGCGCTAATCATTTTCACGGCCCTCGTCCTCTGTATTCTTGCGGGGTGCGACGGCGGAGCTGAGAAAAAAGAACCGCTAACCGGAAAAATAGAACCCCTAAAAAAGGGAAAAGAGCTGTTGACTATAGACTTCAAGAAAGACCAGAGCCTGCGATACAGGTTTGTATCAAGCAGGGATATTGCCGTTGACTGGGATCCGGCAAAAACCAAATCAAAGCCGGGCCAGAGCAGTATAGACAAGTCCACCGAGTTAATGGAAATGGTCGTCGTCTACACACCGATCAATATAGACCCTTACGGGCTTACAACTATCAAGGCAACCTGCGAATCCGTAAAAGCCACTCGAAGCAAATCCACGAGCCGAAGGGTCGCAGGAAGGGACGCTGTAGAAATCCTCCCCGGAAAAACTTTCACCCTGACTGTCAACCCCGCCGGAAAAGTAGAAGATAATTCGAAACTAAATGAACTAATCAAACAGCTCGGCCAAAAAGCGTTCCGCGCAAACAGCAGGATGGGGCGGGTCAAAGAACCGGATATGATTGCCGACTTCATCGCAAGTCAATGGTTTCTGTGGGATTCGGTCTCCAGCATAGAAAAACCCGCCGAAGGCGTTTCCGTCGGGCAGAGCTGGACTTCCAAGCTGTCGGTTCCCACGCCGATGGTGATGCGAAAAGCACGGGACGTTACTTATACGCTTGATGAAATCCGCCCGAGCCCGAAAGGCCGGCTTGCTGTCATAGGCAGCACCTATACCCTTTCTGAATCGGTTCCCGTCGGCTGGCCGATACCTTACACCGGCAGTTTCAAGATGCCCGGGACATTCGGTTTCCTCAGGGGCTACAAGGTTCTCGGCTTAAAAGGCAAGGGCCAGGAGCTGTTCAATCTGGATGCCGGCCGGATAGAGCAATACAATCAGCAGTACGATATGAACTTAAGCGCCGCCCTGATGTTGAATCTCGGGCCGAGTCCGCACATTACTATAAAGCAAAAAATAACAATGCAGCTTCTCAATTGACGATTGGCAATTGAAAAAAGCCGACCGAATGCGGAGGTAAATGCAGATTGGAAAATAAAAATCTATGGGCGCCGTGGCGAATTAAATATATTCAGTCCCTGAACAAGGGCGGCGGTTGCTTTATCTGCGATATCCAAAAAAACCCACAGGAAGATGACAAAAATCTCGTGCTCTGGCGCTCGCCCAAAAGCATCGTAGTACTGAATCGCTTCCCCTACAACAACGGCCATCTACTGATAGCGCCGGCCCGCCACATCCCCGACTTCGAAGCGACAAGCGATGAAGAGCTGCTGGAACTGATGAAGCTCGTCCGGGAAGCGCAAAAAGCCCTGTCGCTGGCGATAAATCCTCACGGTTTTAATGTCGGGATGAACTTCGGCCGATGCGCCGGTGCGGGTCTGCCCGGCCATCTCCATATACATATTGTTCCGCGGTGGGACGGAGACACAAACTTTATGTCCGTGTGCAGCGATACCGATGTCATCGGCCAGAGTATGACCGAGCTTCTTGAGCAATTAAAAAAGGTAAGCAAAGAAAACAACCTCCCCGGTTTATAATGTCTAACGCCCCTGCAGCTTACTACCTGATTATTTTCCTTATGAACAATATTTTTCCGATTGCTTAAAGGATTCTCTCTCATATCGAATCCCTTCAACAATATTACCTAATAACAATTTTATCAAGCGGTCAAGCTCAGTTCCGCTCTTATAATCCGCCTGGGCGATAAAATTCACTCTCTCGGCTTTCAATAACTGTTTGCATATCTGCTTACCCTGAGAGCTGTAAGGCTTATAAACCGCAATAGCCGACCCGCCATTTTTTCTAATCACCGTCATACAAGGAACGTCTGTTAACCCATCGCCGATATACAGGATGTTCTGAAAAGGTATGGGACGCAGATGCATAGGCATATGAAGATTGATGTTTTCACTCAGGTTTTCTTTGCCTTTGTTAATTCTGAAAATGAACTGGGTTTTCAGGGTGTCATTCACTACTACATTCGGAAAAGTTGCCGCTCCATACTCGTTGTAATAATATTCTGAAGCAAATACTTTATAAAAATATCTGGCTATGCTTGTCCCTGAGATTATCTCCTTTAAGCCCGCTGAAATTACGTAATGCCTGACTTCTATACCGCTGCCAAATTGCTTTTTAACATAATTATTTATTCGTTTAAAATAAGTTTGGACACCCGGGAAGTAATTGATGTTTTTGGCCAATTTTTTTAATCTTTGGGTGGTAACTGGAAATCGCCTGGATTTGGATTTTTCAAGCATCAATCGCATGTAAGCCACAATCGCTTCACCATTTGTTCGCGTTGACTCTTCGTTTACCTGCTTCCAGAACTTCTTTCCGTCCTTGATACCGATTTCCGGCAGAATTGTGTATTCCTGCATTGGCTGGGGGGTCAGCGTGCCGTCAAAGTCATAAACAACTGCAATAACATTGTGCTTAAACGCTCTGCCCATACTAAACCGCCTGTTTTGCTTGCTGAGTTACCAATACGGATATTATCCGTCTTTTGCCTGGCTTGTCAAATCCCCTTTCCCAAAAAGCTGATTCGTTTCGAAAGACTCTGTCAACAGCCGACTCTTATGCCCGGCTAAAAAGGCACTAATAGTCTTTGACTTAACCGGGGCGGTAAGTTAATCTTCGGCGAATATGAAAAGGGCTCTTACATCGTGTTTTGGCCTCGGCCGGTTGCCCCTTTGCCCGGGTACGTGGGGCTCGCTGCCGGTGGCCGTTATCTTTGCGCTGATGTGCCATTTCGGTGTATCGGCCGTGCCGATATCAATCACAATGGCGGTTTTGGCTGTTGCTGGCTCTGTTATTTGCGTCATCTTCGCCCCTGCCGCAATCGCGGCAACGGGCAAATCCGACCCCGCCGAAGTTGTCGCAGATGAATTCGCAGGCCAGGCGGTTACGTTTTTGGCTGTCCCCTTTTTTATCACAGCCGAGATATCCACCCGGCAGATACTTATCATAACAGCCTTGGGCTTTCTGCTCTTTAGGTTATTCGACATTGTCAAACCCTGGCCCAT
>JAUWLI010000189.1 GCA_030613765.1 Phycisphaerae bacterium | reverse complement strand
CTAATGACGGCGGGATTTCTTTGGGCCAGGCGGCAATTGCAGCCAAGCTCACGAATAGTGAACCATAATTAGAACAACGAGATACGAATTATGTGCTTAGCAATACCAGCAAGAATAGTAGAGTTAGAGAAAGATAATGCGGTTGTTGATGCTATGGGCAATCGCTGGAAAGCGAAGACCACTCTTCTGCCGGAAGCCAAACTGGGAGATTTGGTATTAATACACGCCGGCTTCGCCATCTCGCTCGTTGATGAAGAAGATGCAAAAGAAACCTGGCAGCTTCTCGCCGAAATCGCGGATTTCGACGAAACACAGAACAAACTTTCAGGATAAATCAAGTCTTATGCTCGAAAAAATCAATAAAGCACAGACTACTATGGACGCCGCCTGCAAGGCTTTGGGCCGGCAGATTAATATAATGGAAGTCTGCGGCACGCACACGGTTGCTATTTTCCGCAACGGCATAAGGTCAACTTTGCCAAAACAACTCAAGCTCCTATCCGGGCCGGGCTGTCCCGTCTGCGTTACCGACCAGAGCTACATCGATATTGTTTTACAAATGGCCGACCGTGACGATTGTGTAATCGCTACTTATGGCGATATGATTCGAGTTCCGGGCAAAGGCGGCTCACTCGAAACAAAACGCACAAAAGCCAATATCAAGATTGTTTTAAGCAGTGAAGATGCACTGCAATTAGCCAAAGACAATCCCAACAAAACAGTTGTATTCGTCGCGGTAGGTTTTGAAACCACTGCACCGGCTACGGCTGTAGTGGTTAAAGAGGCGGCTGAACAAAACATTGACAATTTTTGTATTTTGAGCGGACACAAACTGGTTGTACCTGCGATGCGGGCACTTGTTTCTGAGAAAAATGATAATATAGATGCCTTTCTCTGCCCCGGCCATGTCAGCGTGATAATCGGATACGGCGCTTTTACCGAGATTGTGGAAAATTTCTCTCGGCCGTGCGTTGTGGCAGGCTTTGAACCGATGCAAATAATCGAGGGACTCGCTGAAATCTGTCGCCAACTATCCGCAGGCAAAGCTGAATTAAAGTCAGTATACACAGCTGCCGTAACCGAACAAGGAAACACAACCGCGCAAAAAATCATGGCTGAGTGCTTCGAAGCCGCCGACGGTTACTGGCGAGGCCTGGGAAAGATAGAAAAAAGCACTCTTAAACTAAGAGATCAATACAGTCAATTCGACGCTCTTAAACGTTTTAACATGACTGAGGTACCGGGTGAGGATACCAGCGGTTGTCGATGTGGCGAAGTATTATGCGGACTGATAGAGCCGCCGGAATGCGGCTTATTCAAAAAGAGCTGCACCACCGAGAACCCGGTCGGCCCGTGCATGGTAAGCTCAGAAGGGGCCTGCGCAGCGTGGTTTAAGTATGGCCCGGAGAGATAACACAAGCAATGGCAAAAGCTAAACACGACAGAATCTTACTTGCCCACGGCGGCGGAGGGCAGTTGACGGATGAATTAATCCGCCACCATATTCTGCCGAACTTCAAGAATGACACCCTCGCCGAGCTGGCCGATTCGGCCAAGCTAAATCTTAGCTCAAAGTCTGTGTTCTTCACGACGGACAGCTATGTCGTCAAACCGCTATTTTTTAACGGCGGAGATATCGGGAAACTTGCTGTTTGCGGAACGGTCAACGACCTTGCGGTCGCCGGCTCAAAGCCCGTTGCCCTTTCATTGTCGCTGATAATCGAAGAAGGTTTTGAATTTGAATCCCTTGATAAGATTTTAGCCAGTATCAGCGAATCGGCCCGACAAAACAATGTGAACATTGTTACCGGTGACAGCAAGACCGTTGAAACAGGTGCAGCTGACAAAATCTTTATAAATACGGCGGGGATTGGAGAAAAATTACCCGGCGTGGATTTGGGATTCGAGAAGATTGCAGCCGGCGATAAAATCATTATCAACGGCACGATTGGTGACCACGGTATGACTATTATATCACAGCGGGAAGGTATCAAATTTCAATCACCGCTGCAAAGCGACTGTGCAGGCCTGGCGGACCTAACCTGCCAACTGCTGGAGAATACAAGCGGCGTGAAGTTTATGCGCGACCCAACCCGCGGAGGATTAGCTGCAACACTCAACGAAATCTCAAGAGCAAGCGCCCTGAGTATAGAAATTAGCGAGGCCGACCTTCCAGTCAATCCAACAGTGCAAGCGGCAGCCGATATGCTCGGTTTTGACGTGGTAACAATTGCAAATGAGGGTAAATTCGTTGCAATCGTCTCACCCGAATCAGCCGAAGACTGCTTAAAAATTTGCAAAAATCATCCGCTGGGTAAAGATGCAATAATAATCGGCGAGATTACTCAAAGCCGTGATATGCCTATGGTGGAAATGACAACCAAAATCGGCGGAAAAAGGATTGTCCAGATGCCATACGGACGACAGCTTCCGAGGATATGCTGATGCACGAAACAATGATAGCAGAAAGTCTGCTGGAGGCAATCTCGGCTGAAGCTGCAAAACAAAATGCAAAACCTGTCAACGCCAGGATTAGCTGTGGAACGCTCAATGCCATCAATGATGAAGTACTTTGTTTTGCTTTCGAGGCCATTACCAAAGGTACGCTGTGCGAAGGCATGAAATTAGAAATAGAGCACAAGCCAATGCAGGGGCTGTGTAAGAATTGCAATGAAAGCTTCAAGATTGATCTTTCTTGTTTGAGATGTTCGAAGTGCGGTGGTGAGGATTTCAAATTACTGAAGGACCCATCCTTGCTGTTGGAAGAAATAGAATTTCAAACGGAGCAATAATATGTATAAGGTTAACGTCGGCAAAAAAATTCTCATTGCAAATGAAGAATACGCTCTCAAAAACAGTCAGCTTCTAACCGAGCAGAAAAAATTATGCCTGAACATGATTTCATCTCCCGGCTCGGGCAAGACCACAATCCTGACAAGGACAATAAACGATTTGAAAGATAAAATTAAAATAGGCGTGATTGAGGGTGATATTCAGACCGACATAGACGTTGAAAGAATCAGAGCAACCAAGGCACCGGCGATCCAGATAAACACTGACGGAGCGTGCCATTTATCAGCAGCCCAGATAAGCAGTGCACTGGAGAATTTGCCCATTAGCGATTTGGATTTGATTTTTATAGAGAACGTGGGAAACCTCGTTTGCCCGTCGGCTTTTGAATTGGGAGAAACCGCTAAAATAGCCGTGCTCTCAGTTGCGGAGGGTGATGACAAGCCGGCGAAGTATCCTTCTATTTTTGCAAAGTCAAAAGCGATGCTTATAAACAAAATTGATCTGCTGGGAGCAGGCGTACAGATAGACTTCGATATTGAGCGAGCGAAAGCAGATGCCCGCAAACTAAATAAAGGCATTGAAATTTTTCCAATCTCAGCTAAAACAGGTGAGGGTTTGGCCGACTGGTA
This sequence comes from Phycisphaerae bacterium, assembly GCA_030613765.1. Next base: position 2,756 of record JAUWLI010000189.1, on the reverse strand, counting down.
CGATTGGTTAAAAAGAGAAGTTAAAAAATTACGATTGTGATTAACCTTTCGCTGTATTTCGTATCTCGCTTCGCGCTTCACTCTCTGGATTAAGATTTAGTGCCCGACTGGTAGAGACCATGTTGGTGGATATAATCGGCTACGTCTGGGTGCAGCATATCGGTTACATTATCTCCGGCAGCTAATCTGTTTCGTATCTCCGTGCTGCTTATATCAACAAGGGAGGTTTGGACAACGTTTCGCTGGAGCTTTTCAACACGGTCTGGGGCCCAAATATCCTCAAATTTGGCGAAATTCGGGGGCTTACAGCCGGCCCGAAACATCGTCGACAGATTACACTCATCAATCAGATCTGCAATTCCGTACCAAAGTTGAAGTTCGTCAATACTATCGGCGCCTATGAGCCAATATATTGATGTTTCGTGTCCGTAGTCAGCCTGAAACTGGCGTACAGTTTCCAAAGTGTAGCTCGGCTCTGGCTTTTGCAATTCATAATCGCTTACCTGGAAATCTTTATTGTCGGCAATTGCAAGAGCTATCATTTTGAGCCGGTCGATATCACCTGCTCTCGGAAAGAAACCTTTAAGCGGAGAGCGCTTCGCCGGGACGAAAATGATTTTCTCCGCGCCAATATGTTTGGCTGCGTCGACAGCAACAGTGGTATGACCGAGATGAATCGGATCAAATGTACCGCCAAATAAAGCTATTTTTCTGGTCGCCATAAAACAATTAACAAGCAAACTGTGTGTTATTGGAAAAAATATTACAAAAGATAACGTAAAATTCTAACCAACAAAAAATACTAACAAGAAATAAAAACTTTCAAAGGAAGATTCAGTTTTCACTGACTTCTAATATACAGCAGTGCTATAGTAACATACCCAATGACAAAAGAAAGACTTTTTCTTGAACGATTAAAAACAGCTGATAAGTTTAATATATTGCTTTCAATAGAGCTAATTGTAACAAAGTAGCTTTTCAGTTTGAGTAAAAACTTAAATTACAACAAAAACAAATTGTATCATTTCATTAAAGAGCTTGATAAACATGTTGTGTAAAACTTCCATTGACAAAAAATTAATGAAGTATTTTTAAACATTTGGACGATAAAAAAATATGAAAATATTATTAATATTTTTCATAATTTGTTTGACAGGATTTTTAGTTTTAAATTAGTATTACAATGTTAACTTGTTGAATACAAAAAATTTAATCAACCGAAAGGAGTAAAGGATGGCAAAGAAGAAAAAAGCTAAGAAGAAAGCCAAAAAGAAAGTAACAAAGAAGAAGGCTAAGAAGAAAGCCAAGAAGAAAGCACCTAAGAAGAAAGCCAAAAAGAAAGCTAAGAAAAAAGCTAAGAAAAAAGCTAAGAAGAAGAAAAAGAGATAGTGCAGCAATTTGAAATACTGCAGTATCTTTAGTAAAAATGGAAGGTTCACATAAACGTGTGAACCTTCCATTTCTTTTTGTATACACCGCCCTGAATCCAGTCCCATCTGTGCAACCGCACCAACAAAACTACACTTATCAGAAACTCTCTTGTTGCAATCGGTCCCGGATTTCGTATACTACTTGCTGTTACCAAAGAACGGCTTCGTAAACCCTTGATAACAAAAGAGTTAAGGCGACATGGACTTCTTCAACTACAAAAATGGCAAACTGTTTGCTGAAAACGTAGACGTACAGACTATCGTCACCGAGATCGGGACGCCGGTTTACATCTACAGCAAAGCGACTTTCAAGCACCATCTGCAGAGTATTCAACAGGCATACAGTGAACTCGATACTATGATTTGTTATTCTGTTAAGGCCTGCGGCAATATTAATATCCTAAAATTTATGGCCGAGGCAGGAAGCGGTTTTGATATTGTCAGCGGAGGAGAGTTGTATCGCGCTTTACAAGCCGGTGGCGACCCATCGAAAATCGTTTATGCCGGCGTCGGGAAAACCGACACCGAAATCATAGAAGCACTAAATGCCGGCATCGGCTATTTCAACATCGAATCAGAAGCTGAGCTAAACAACCTGATTCGCCTGGTAAAAGAAAACAGCTCCGCGCCAAACAAGAAACCTAAAGCAGCTTTGCGCGTCAATCCTGATGTTGACCCGAAAACACATACACATACCACTACGGGTAAAAAGGGAACTAAATTTGGTGTCGACATTGAACGATCGAGAAAAATTTTCGCCGATTTCGGTAAAAACGAAACGGTCGATCTTTGTGCAATCCACATACATTTAGGCTCGGCTGGACATACTATCGAGCCCTACGTTGAGGCGATAGAAAAAATATTGGCTCTGATTGAACAATTACGCGACGATGGATTTTCGATCGAAGCAGTAGACATTGGCGGTGGATACGGCGCTGATTACATAACCGGCACATCACCAACGGCCGCTGATTACGCTGTAGCTATTGTGCCTCTGTTAAAAGACAAAAATCTAAAACTTATTCTCGAGCCGGGTGCAAGTATTGCCGCCAACACAGCGATTTTAGTAACTCAGGTTTTATATCTGAAAACCAGCGGCCTGAAAAAATTTGTTATCGTCGATGCCGGTATGAACGATTTGATTCGTCCGCCGTTATATGATGCATTCCATTTCATTTGGCCTGTGAAAGTAGACAGGAAATTTGTGCCTGACCGTCGGGATAAAGAATTAAAACTATCCGGTACCGACGTCGTCGATGTGGTGGGTCCGATTTGTGAAAGTGCGGACTTCTTCGCAAAGGACAGAATCCTGCCTCCGGTAAAACG
>JAUWLI010000039.1 GCA_030613765.1 Phycisphaerae bacterium | reverse complement strand
GCACTGCTGCAGCGATTCCCAGGGGAGGGTGACTTGTCAGGCACAGCTTTTCGAAAAGAACGGTGACATCCTTCTGCTTTACGCGGATCCCAGCCTGGAAGCCGGTTCAGGTGGGACTATAGGAATTCAGAGGGATGCCGGCTGCGGTTTGAACTATCTGTGCAACGAGGCGAAGATTCATCCTGGTTTAGCGGTTCTGTTCAGGTACGACCCACCATGTCCTATGACCTGGGACGTTTATTTCGGGACAGATCCGAACGCGCTGGAGCTGATTGAAAGTGGTTTGAGCGAACCGATATGTGACCCGACGCCGGAGCCTAGTGAGACACTGAAGCGCGGTATGAGGTACTTCTGGCAGGTGGTAGCGAGCAGCTGCTGCGGCGCAGTCGACGGAAATGACTGGTCGTTCACAACGGAGAACACCCCTCCGGTTGCTGATGCCGGGGAAGACCAGTTTGTCGAATGTGCATGCAATACCGGGCAAGGAACACAGGTTACATTAGACGGTACTAAGTCCTATGACCCTGATGACCCGTCTGAACTGACCCTTGTATCTGAGGATGCCGCAAAGCGTGTTCTCGTACCCACTGGTCCCGTCACGGGCGATTGGAAGAGTGACCTGGCGTTCGATGATTCCGGATGGAACGATGGAATACCCGTCACCCCCGGAAAAACAGGTGGTGTCGGATACGAAAAAAGTTCGGGCTTTGAAGACTACATCTCTTATGATGTCGAAGCAGCGATGTATGGAAATAACAGCACCTGTTATATACGCATCCCCTTCACTGTCGATCTCAATGACTTGTCCGGCTTCAACTACATGACGCTGAAGATGCGGTACGACGACGGGTTTATCGCCTATCTTAATGACATCGAGTTACATTGTAGCAATTTAGTCGGAACACCGGATTGGAACTCCAACGCAGATAGCCCGAACCACGACTCAGCCGCCGTCAAATTCGAGTACTTCGATGTTACCAGCTTCATCGGAGCTTTGCGCCCGGGTGAAAATCTGCTTGCAATCCACGGGCTAAACGTCTCAACTACGAGTGATGACTTCCTCATCTCCGCCGAGCTGGTTGCAAGCGAAACGGAAATCAGCCAAAACTTACCGCCCAGAGTGCTTGAGTGTACCTGGACGGGGCCTTTCCTCGAGAGTCCCGTACAGGGAGAAGCTCCGACTGTTACCCTGGATAGTGGATGCCCGGGTGAGTATGTGATAACGCTGATTGTTAATGACGGAATAGATGGCTCGGAGCCCAACGACGTTGTGGTAACGGTTGTAGACACAATCCCGCCGGTCAGCACCTGTCCTGCGGATGTTACACTTGAATGCCCGGCTGATACCAGCGTTGAGGCAAATGGTTCGGCGACGGCCAGTGATAACAGTGTCACTGTAACGGTCACGTACAATGACCAGTGGCAGCCCGGCTGTGGCAATGCGGGTACGCTGACGCGAACATGGACGGCAACGGACGAATCCGGCAACAGCTCAGAGTGTGTACAGACGATAACGGTGGTGGATACGAGACCGCCTGAATTCGAGTTCTCTGTCACACCCACCTTCATGTGGCCGCCTACTCATAAGATGGTCGAGGTTACGCCGAGCTGGACGGTGAATGACGAATGTGACGCTGCACCGCAGGTTTCTCTTGTCGGCATCGTGATGAGCGAAGATGATAACACCGTTGGCGATGGGCACACTACGGGAGATATTGAGATAGGTGAGGGCGGCGAAATCTATGTAAGGTCCGAGCGCAGCGGGGCCAATAGCGGCAGGATTTACACCATCACCTATCAGGCAGTCGATGATTGTGGTAACGTGACTGTGAGAAGCGCTACCGTCAGTATACCACATGACTTTAAGGTTTTAGCGAGAATAGCAGATCGATGGCTTCTATCCGGCCGGGAAGGTTCGATTCAGGTAGACTTTAACAGTGACGGGATTGTGAATCTGGCGGACTTTGCCAGATTTGCAGAAAACTGGATACAATAGACAGTTACAAGTTACAAACTTGTGAGTGAAATTTCATTAAGACCAGTATTAGCTCTGGACAGCGGCGAGGTCTTGATAAAAGCGGCTGTCTCCGAGAGCGCCATGCCATTTCTGCTCGGTTTTGGTGCGGGGATGGTGAAAAGATAAAAGCTGAAACTCCGGTACGGAGAGAAGTGTAGTAAAGGCTATTGCTGAAAATCTAAGCCTAACACAGGGTGCGAAACGGGAATTAGATTACGCAAGCATGATTATTGCGTAACCTGGCTATGACTTTTACATCGGCCTTACTTGAAGTAAGGTGTTGTATTTCCATCTTATTTGCCCATTTGTGGGAGTCGACTCCGTTGTATATTTCAGGCCCGTATTTAACTGTTTGTTTATCATTTATATGCTTTTTCATGCTTAACCCCCCCCTTTGGGATTTTAACCTGCAAATGGCATGAACATTTCGCTTTAGAAGGAGACGAGCTGATATTTATTCGAAGCTGTTAAAAGACATAGCAGCTTATTTTAACACCGACCCCTTATATAAAGTATAACCCATTTGTCTCGAAGTGCAAGAAAAGTAACGTAATATTTATGCCTATTAAGAAAGTACATGTTTAACACTCCAAATCTTGTACATCTTGCTGCCTGGCAAGATGCGCATGTCCGCTCCCGTCTATAAGACGCCAATCTCCGCCCCTGTTTTCGCAAGCCATCAATGACGTTTGTTTATCCTTGACTTTCAGCTTTAATAGTATAGACTAATGCCGTTCAAGCTATCTTGTCGTGCAAATATGATACACAAGGAGAATACCCATGCTTTCGAATCGGACTTTATCGCTGGTCATCATTGCTGTTTGCATCCTAAGCGATTCTCTTCCTGCACGAGCCGCTGACTGGCCGCAATGGGGCGGAACAAATAACCGGAACATGGTTTCACAGGAGAAGGGCCTGCCCGATTCCTTTGAACCGGACAGGGAAAAAGCAAGCGGTAAAAGTGACAACGGCCAAAAAGCAAGAAATGTCAAATGGATAGCCAGACTTGGCGCCTTTGCTTATGGTAATCCGACCGTGGCCGATGGCATGGTCTTTGTGGGTACCAATGCGCAGACACTGTCGGCCGATCCAAGGTTCGACTTTGCCAAAGGCGGACTTCTCAAATGTTTCGACGAAGACAGCGGCAAGCTGCTCTGGCTGTTAGCAATGCCCGAACGGCGCAAACTGCCCGCCGGTATTCACTTTGGTCATCAGTATCTCGGTGTGTGCTCATCGCCGAGTGTCGACGGAGATCGTGTCTATCTTGTGACCAGCGCCGACGAGGTCGTATGCCTTGATATCAAGGGTCAGGCTAATGGGAATGACGGACCCTTCATGGATGAAGCACAGTACATGGCCGGATCCGGCAAAACACCCGTCAAGTTGACCGAAAAAGACGGTGACATTATCTGGCGGTTCGATTTGATCGATGAGCTTGGGGTTTTTCCCCACGATGCCGCCAGTTGTTCGGCACTGATTGTGGGTGACATGCTTTATGTCGGCACGTCGAACGGAGTGGACGAATCCCACAAGAAAGTTATCGCGCCGCAGGCCCCCAGTTTGGTCGTTTTGGATAAAATGACCGGCCGACTTCTGGCCACCGATGCAGAGAAAATAGGTACATGTATGTGGCACGCACAGTGGGCATCTCCCTCGTCGGGAAAAGTCGGTGATAAGACGCTTATCTTTTTCGGAGGCGGAGATGGTATATGCTATGCTTTCGAAGCTCTGACCGCCGCTGGTGAAAAACCGGTTCCCTTGAAGAAGGTCTGGTCCTACGATTGCAACCCCCCGGAGTACAGGTTCCGTGACGGCAAACCGATCCCTTATTACCAGGGTGACAGACGCAAGTCCAACAGCACCAATAAGAACGACGGCAATTACATCGGCCCCAGCCAGATTATTGCGACGCCGGTTTTTCACGAAGGCCGAGTGTATGTCGCGATAGGCCAGGACCCAGCTCACGGACGCGGCAAAGGAATGTTGCATTGTATCGATGCGTCGAAAACCGGTGACATTACCAAAACCGGTGTTATATGGACATACGATGATATCGAACGCAGCCTCGCGACGGCGGCCGTTGATGACGGATTACTCTATGTCGTTGATGTTGCCGGAAGACTTCACTGCGTTGATACCGAAACGGGAAAACGCTGCTGGGTATATGAGACAAAGAATGAGACATGGGGCGGTCCGTTGGTTGCCGACGGCAAGCTGTACTTCGGTAACAAGAGAATGCTCTATATCATGGCAGCCGGCAGAAAATCCAAACTGCTCAGCAAGATGCGGATGTCCGCTCCCGTCTACAGCACGCCAATCGCTGCCAATGGCGTCCTCTACGTTGCCTCGAACCGATATCTGTGGGCGACTTATGTCACACCCTGACCGGCAGCCTTCGGGTCAATCCGCATGGAGCCGGTGTTTATGATTCTCGGACAAAGTGCGGCCACCGCCGCCGCACAAGCTATAGATAAAAAGTGCGCCGTACAGGATATAGACTACAACAAGCTGCGCGAACACCTGCTCAAGGACGAGCAGCGCATTTGAACGAAGCGATGTGCCCTTTCCAGCTTTTGATTTTTTTGCCCCTGAGACGACCAATCTGCCAGAACCAACACATGGTTCGGCTCGTATAAATTATAGAAGAAGTTTTGTTTTAGGCCCCTGTCCATTCCTCTCTCCCTCTCCTCGCAGGCAGGGGTTTTTTACATTCTACTCCTCTTGACCGCCGGGCGCTAAAATCCCCCATTTTAACAGGCGCCTGCGAAGCACCAGTAGAATCACCTCTCTGGTGTTGAGGTAATCATAGGGCCTTTGTCCAAAAAAGCGGGATTTTTTTGAGGGAGCGGACCTTAACATTCCTCAACATTTCAGGCCATTTGATGACTATGCAAGCTCCGGCAGGTCAGAAAAAAAAGGTCATTAGAAGAGCTAAATTAGAGTATTTCCATGGATTTTTGGCCGGTTTTCATAAGATTTTGCGAAATATGGTAAAATAGAGTGTAACAAGTCAACCTAATAACTGCACATAGTTATAGCCGCACGTATTGTCGGTATTCTATGGACGAGAATAAAGATTACATCGTGTTGGTCAGGCAAGCTCGGCTCGGCAACAGGGAAAGTCTTGAAACCCTGGCAAAGTCGGTTCGAGGAAGATTATATGCGTATGTCTATCGGATTGTATTACGGGAGCATTTGGCCCAGGACATTGTACAGGAGAGTATGCTCGAGATGTTTAAAGTATTAGGCAAGTTGCAAAGAGCGGATAGATTTTGGCCCTGGCTGCGGGGGATAGCGTTCAATAAGATACGCCGGCACTATACGGAAGAACAACATCGGCGAGCAGTGCCGGTGTCGAAACTGCAGGAGCCCCGACGTCGGTCGACGGAGGCCCATGCAGGTTTTGCAAAACTTGTCTCTGAGGAGCTGAAGCAAATTGTCATCAGTACAATGGGCGAGTTGAAACCTCGGTATCGAAAAGTGCTGATTATGCGCTGCTATGAAGAGATGGAATATTCGGAGATTGCGGAGTTGATTGGGTGTAGTGAGTTAAGCTCGCGTGTGTTGTTTTGCAGGGCCAAAAGATCTCTTCAAAAACACCTTTCTAATAAAGGCTTTAGAAAAGGTTTTCTGGTGACCGCTTTGGTTTTGTTTGGGAAGATGACGGCACCGAGCGAGGCCGCAGCAGCCGGCGTGTCAATAACGACGGCGGCCACTAAGGTTGGTGTGGCAGCAGGGGTGGTGGCGGCGGTCAGTAGTAAGACAGCCATTGTATCGCTGACGACGGCCGGCGTATTGGCCATTGGTACTATGGTGACAACATCGGCGCTTGATGGGACAAAGAACCTGCCGGAGAACAAGCCTGTAAAAAGTTTACAGATCACGGGGCAGGTGGAGACGGCACAGGGGGGTGTTGAAGAACACTGGTACTACTATCCGCAGAGTGTGGATGGGCCGGTCATGTTGAGATTGGTCAACTGGGATTCGCAGCGTAAGAAATCTTACGGGCGGTGGTGGCAGGATGACCGGGCCAATTACTGCTTTGTGAAAAACAGCAATACCATCTATATCAATAACTTTCGGATGTTCAACAGCCGACTTGACGTGCAGACCCTGCCCCATGACGGCCCAGGTTTTATAGACTTTGTTTCAACCGTTGAAGGTCAAAATAATGAGATGAAATATGTGTCCGGTAAAGGAGATGGTTTGCTGGTAATCTCAAGGCGCGGGGGAGAGGAGAACGGCAATCAATTTCGGATAACACAACATAACAATGTGCTGGACGAGGAATATTTCCGATACAAATGGCCTCCGGAGGCAGTAGAGGTCGACAATCGCGACATGATGCACAAACGAGGCTGGACCTATTTCAAAATAACAGGCCAAATTGATGATAAAGAGGTCTATGGCAGAGGAAGGATACCTTTTGTAATCGCGGCCGGTCATAGGCAATGGCCGTGGATCGTATTGAAGGTGGGAGACAATATTGTAAATCAAGCCTGCTTTGCCGGGCTTAGTCGGCCCTGGATGGGGCTGCACACAATAGATACGGTGCGGCGGGATGCAGTACGAAAGTGGGTGTGGTTTGAGACCAGGTATACCCCTGACGAAGTTAAAGTGGAAGTCCTGGTTACCTACAGGCAAGTCAAGCTTCTCTATACCATTAATATGGAAAAGGATGTAATCGAGAAAATAACGTTTCTGGTCGAGGACGACCACCGCGGAGAGTTGAGTTTTATTTACCTTCAGGAGATTGACAATATCGGCAGCGAGTTTGCCGAGCCGAGAAGACAAAGTGACAGAGGACCGCAGCAGGAAGGACCGGGTATGCTGTGGTTGATACGATTAATAGAAAGTCAGATGAGTTAAAATTGGAAAGAAATAAATTGCAGAGGACAAAACCATCGGATTCAAAGGATACAATTTTAAGAAGAAGGGCGGCGAGACTCAGGGATTTACCTTAGTTGAGCTATTAGTGGTCATCTCCATCATGTCAATGTTGATGGCGATTTTGGTGCCGGTGCTGGATAAGGCCAGGCGTCAAGCCCAAACGCTGCTCGTGATGATAAACCAGCGGGAAATTGTCACCGCAGTGAACTGTTACACGGTGGACAACGAAGGCAGTTACCCGGAATCGGTTGCAACGATAGGAAGTGGGAGCGGTTGGAACTGGCAGGAGCCGACAATGCTGACAGGTTATCGCAGGCGCAATCCCCAACTGCATCGTTCGATGAGCGCATACCTGGGCGGCTATATTGAGGATGCCAGTAAAGTGTTTTGCTCAAACGCCCCCGAGGAATACGAATACCTGCAGCAGGCCTGGGATGCCGGCGATGACTGGGACAATCCCGTTACGGCGCCGGTTTCGGACCCTGTAATCGGCACTTTTTGTTTTTACTTCAACTACATAGGTTTCATGGCCGAGCCTTGGGGCATCTTTAAAGGACCGCAGAGTTCATCGGATGGGCCGGAGAAAAGTAAGCTGCTGATAAGTGATTACTTCGGCTTTGATCACTGGCGAAACCCAGGCGCTTACGGAAGCTGTGAGAAATTTATACACTCAACTCTAACACCGGGAACATACGTCTCATCGGCATTTCGGTCTTATCCGACAGCTGGCGGCCGGGCCGACCTGACTATGATCAAGATTAAACTGCATGCAGGCTACACGGATGGGCATGTAGAGTGCTATTATCCATCAGAAACAGTACCTATGGAAGTATCGATAACTCCTGATGGCAGCGAGCCCTATCCCAGTGGTGCAGGACCGGGCATTTTTTATCTGCCGGAGGATGCTTTGCATTAAAACACAGGTAGTCAGAAAGGTGTGTCATTATGGATAAGAAAAGAGGATTCACCCCGTTAGAAATAACGATTTCCAATCAGGAAAGGGAAAGATTTCTAACGGGGTTCACCTTAATAGAGCTTTTAGTAGTAATTTCCATTATTGCGTTATTATTGGCACTATTAATTCCGGCACTGGACAAGGCCAGAGAACTGGCCAGGCGTGCGGTTTGTCTCGGTAATCTCAAGGATTTGTCACTGTCATGGATTATGTACGCAGATGACAACGAGGGCAAGCTCGTTAACGGTGAGACCGCAGAACAGCCGCGATTAAAGACGGTTGTCGCCGGCAGCAAAACCACGGTGTATGAGGAGATACCCTGGGCCTTCGAGAGCGACCCTGCTGCTTCCACAAATGTCCAGCAGGCACAGATTAAAAAGGGGATACTATATACTTATAGCAAGAATGTAAAAGTATACAAGTGCCCGGGCGGTAAAGCCAAACACATGCGTACCTACTCGGTGACCTGTTCTGTCAACGGCGAAGGCAGCCATCTTGTCGATAATAACGCGATGCTATGGATTAAGAACAGGTCGCTTATTCGCAGACCACACGAGAGGGTCATTCTCATCGATGAAGGCCGGACGATTGTCAACAACGACCCGGACCCGACTAAAGGACACAGTTTCAAAATTAGTTATTTCAATCAGGAATGGATAGATTCACCTCCTGTACGGCATGGCGGCGGCACAACTGTTGCCTATGCAGATAACCACACCGAATACAGGAAGTGGGCGGGTATAGATACAAAAACATTTGGAATGTTTGGCACGAGTGGTCCACCTTCGAACTCTGATGGCAGCCAGGATTGCAGGGACATGCGGAGGGATATATGGGGGAAATTACCTTAGGATGTATAAGTATGGAATTGTTATTAATTTTTTTGGGGCTGGTTCCGAACAGGAGATAGTTGAGAAGAAAGGAGTATCATTATGGATAAACAAAAAGGATTTACCTTAATAGAGCTTCTGGTCGTAATTGCCATTATTGCGTTATTATTGGCGTTATTGATGCCCGCACTGGAAATGGCCAGAGAGCATGCCAGACGCGCGGTTTGTACCGCCAATCTCAAGGATTTGGCAATTGCATGGGTTATATACGCCGATGATAACGATGGCAAGATTGTCAACGGCCAGCCAAGCGTCAATGCTAACGGCCTGCCACGACCAAACCCAGCCGACGACAGGCCAACCGCAGATGGCAGGGTCGAGATACCCTGGGCACGAGGGATAGAGATCGACCTTGCCACCGGCGACCCCAAGATATCCAAGCACGACCAAGAACAACTCATCAAAGACGGAGCACTATGGCCGAATAACCAGAACGTAAAAGCTTACAAGTGCCCGGGCGGCAAGGCCGGACACATGCGGACCTACTCTATCACTTGCTCCCTGAATGGTGACAGAGGTCCGGTTGACCACCTCGGCACCGCTGCGAGTATGCTGTGCGTTAAGAACAGATCGCTTGTTCGCAGACCACACGACAGAATCATTGCTGTTTGTGAAGGCTGGGTGAACAACTCCGGTTTCAGGGTTGGGTACACCACTCCGGGAAAATGGTGGGACCCGCCCCCCGCGCGACACACCGGAGGCATGACCTTTGTTTTTGCAGATGGCCACAGTGGATTCTGGAAGTGGAAAGGAACGGGAACGGTAGACGCCGGACAGAGACGCCAGCCTGACTATACGCCCGGGACTGGAACCGTTGAGTACAGGCAGGACTTGAGGGATATGCGGATAGCCGTTTGGGGAAAAATACCATAGTCTTTATAAGCACTGTGTGGTCTATCAGAAGAAATGAAGTATCCAGCTTTGGGTTCTTTGTGATGGCCTCGATGTAACGTGAATCCGGGGAGGGCCTTTTTCGGAAATCGGCCTTGAGATATGCCGTCGATTCTTTTGGACAACAGCGGCTATTTCCTGGATAATAAAGGGAGTTTCCTTGGTACGGTTGAGTGTTCAAGGCAGAAGATTTTTGTTTAAGGTAAAATCAATTGTAAGGCGGAACAAATGGCGATTTATAATGAAGTTCAACTACAGCGAATTTTCATCGGCAAGTTAAAACACGATGGCGATTTACTCGAAGAGCTGACATCTGTCTGCGAGGAAAACGACATACACCTTGGTCGTGTTGGAGCGCTTGGGGCCGTCAAAAAGGCCAGGCTTGGTTACTACAATCAGCAAAACCGCAAGTACGAATTCTTTGACATCAAAGAAAACCTGGAGATAACCAATCTCTTCGGTAACATATCGGTGCGAGATGGCAAACCCATGGTTCATGCCCATATCACTCTGTCCGATGCACAAGGTCGAGCATACGGCGGGCATCTGGTGCCGGGCACTGTTGTTTTTGCGTGCGAGTTTATCATCGATGTCTATAAGGGGCCGCAGATGCACCGTGCTTATGACGAAGAAACCGGCCTGCCCTTGTGGGATATGTGATTCATTTCGACTGAAGGTTCATGCTTCTGTAAATCCATTATGTTCAGTGCCGGCTGTTCACCTCAAATTTAATCCTGTTACCTGCCACTAAGTTATTGCCTTTTATAAATAGAAAGAGTTATAAAAACCGCTGCTCGGCCAAAAAGCAGCGGAAGCTGACATGAAACTTTTGCTTAGGAGATTAAGCCATGAAAAGGATTGTGTTGATTAGTATGTTGGTTTCTTTGGTTCTTTCGCTGACTGGCTGCACGGTTGTTAAAGAACACTATGTCCATCGAGGGCCAAGACAGTTATCGACGCGAACGCACAGGAGGCCGATGCTACACTCAAGAGTGTATCCGGTTCGGCCCGGCAGGCCGCCTTATAGATGGCGACAGCGAAGGGACTACTACGCACATTAGTGCTAATAGCGGAAGCGTGCAAGCTGCCCATTATGTTCGACTACCAGCCTGACGACATGCCGGCCGGTAATCTCAGACTGGTATTCGATTCTGATTGTCGTCAAAGAACTATCGGGACAAGATTAGGCAGGGGAATAATCCGAATCCTCCATACTCTTACACCTCGGCCCCGCTGTGGTGATGTTACATAAAATACGCTAAAATTCACATCAAAATGAGCATATTTCCTCTTGATTTTGCAGCCGTAGAAGAATATACTCTTATCGGTCTTGGTAGCTTTTCGGGGTAAATAACGGCGTTCAAATTGGAAATGTGTGGTGAAAATTCAATCAAAGAAAGGAGCAAAAGCAATGAAAGAAAGAACAACTGCAAAGGTAAAGGTGAGCTTGTCAAAAACTATGTTTTTAATGACAGCCGTCCTCATTATTTGGAGCAGCTCGGCAGTAGCTCAGCAAAGCCTGCGCGACCTTGTGACTGTTTACGGCTATGACTGGTTGGCCGGCCGATGGACTGCCAAAACCGACAACGGCACAACCATACTGTTAGTGTACAAGTGGGAGCTTAACGGACATCTTCTGACCGTTGATTTAAAGATGGGTGAGTATGCTTCGCGCGGCATGATCTTCAACGTGCCGAGCGAGGAAAAGGCCACCCAGGTGAGCGTTGACAACAGAGGTGGCAGGTCTAAGGCAACATGGGAAGCACGGGAGGATGGCACGCTTGTCTCGAAAAGTGAGTATGTTGATGTTGAAGGCAATGTACGAAAGAGTGCTACCGTCTATACGAACGTGGATGCCAAGACAATAAAAATCGCGATCTATGGTCTGGACGAGAACGGCGGGCTTAATGATGAGCCGTGGTTCACTATGGATTTCAAACGCCAGCCCGTCAGGAAAAAAGAAGCCGCTTAAAAGTTATACAACCAATTTGTGTCTTTCGTAAGAGCGCGAAGCAGCGTTGCCTTTTTAGTTCGCTGAAAAATGCCGAAAACCTGTGAAAGGAATTGAGATGAAAAAGAAGATATTTTTTCTCTGTTTGTTCATTTTCTCTACCGGCTCCGGCCTTGTATCTGGAAATGAATCCGAGCAGGATTGGATATCGCTGTTTGACGGAACACTGAACGATTGGAAGGCAAGTGAGAACACAGCCAGCTTCACCCTTAGTGACGGTGCGATTGTTGCAAACGGACCACGCAGTCATCTTTTCTATGTAGGGCCGGTGGAAAATGCAATCTTCACCGACTTCGAGCTGAAGGTCGATGTAATGACTAAATCGGGCGCGAATGGAGGCATCTACTTCCACACAGAATTCCAGCAAACAGGCTGGCCTGATAAGGGATTCGAGGTCCAGGTAAACAACTCTTATGAAAGAGATCCCAGAAAGACCGGCAGTCTGTATATGATACGTGATGTCAACAGGAAGACTGTAGGTGACGATGAGTGGTTTACCGAGCATATAATCGTCAAAGGCAGGCGCGTAATTATCAAAATAGATGATAAGGAAGTGGTCGATTGGACAGAGGACAATCCACCACGCCCGCCTTCGCGATTTTCAAAACGCGTCCTGTCAAGCGGCACATTTGCCCTGCAGGGACATGACCCGGGCAGCACCGTTTACTATAAGAACATCCGGGTCAGGCCGCTTCCCGTCATAGACTTTGGCCTCGTCGATTATCACGTACACTTAAAAGGGGGTTTGACCATCGAAGAAGCCGTCAAGATGTCGAAGAAAAGGGGCGTCAAGTTCGGCATCGCCCAGAATTGCGGCCTTGGCTTTAACGTCACCGACGACGATGGACTAAAAGACTTCCTCGAAAAACTCGAGGGCAAGCCCGTCTACAAAGCAATGCAGGCCGAGGGACGAGAGTGGTTGGGAATGTTTTCTCCGGAATGGATAGCAAAATTCGATTACGTCTTCACCGATGCAATGACCTTCACGGATGACAGGGGCAGAAGGACCCGCCTGTGGATCAAAGATGAGGTGAACATTGGTAATGAACAGCAGTTCATGGACATGCTTCTGGCAAAGACTGTAGGAATCCTGAATAATGAGCCCATAGATATTTATGTCAATCCGACATTCCTGCCCGCAGAAATCGCAGGTAGATACGATGACTTGTGGACTAAGCAGCGCATGATGAAAGTCATCGAGGCCGCTGTCAAAAATGACGTCGCTATAGAGATTAATGCTCGTTTTATGATTCCCAGTGCCGCGTTCATAAAGCTGGCAAAGAAAGCCGGTGCTAAATTTGCACTGGGGACAAACAACGGCGGAAAAGACCTGGGAAATCTCGAATACTGTTGCAGAATGATTAGGGAATGCAAACTCACAGAGAGCGATTTCTTCAAGCCCCGGCCGGCCGGCAAGAGGGCCATTGACCGCTGGAAAAGCCGTCGCTAAACGGCATCGCGTATCCCAAGGCGCCGTCTGCCCAGAAGGATGGAGCCTAAGCCAGGCAGCAGAACCGTGGCAGATTGAAACCGTGCGCATAGAACCTTTGGGCAAATATCAGGATTGACATTTCTTCAAACGGCTGTTCTAATGCTCGT
>JAUWLI010000340.1 GCA_030613765.1 Phycisphaerae bacterium | reverse complement strand
CTGGGCGCAAACCGCAATCTCAAGCGGCTCCGAGTATAAATCGATACCGTTTTCAGTGTATATTTCGATTGCAAGGGGATTCATGTGGGCCAAGCGTTCAATCGGTGTATCCTGAAGCGCGCCCGTTTTCTTAAGATATTCCAGGGCTTCCGGCTCAAGGCTGTCAATGTCAAACTGCTTCATTGAATCGTTGCCGACCGGATTGTGCAAAAAGTCCATAAAGACCCGCCTGCCTTTTTGCCTTTCTCTAAAAACCAGAATGTCAATCAGCGAGGACTGGTGGTCTGAGATGCGCTGCGGGTCAAAC
Source organism: Phycisphaerae bacterium (assembly GCA_030613765.1). The sequence goes on along the minus strand of JAUWLI010000340.1, from coordinate 3,025 downwards.
GGCCATTGATACCCTTTAAGAAAAATATTCGTTGCCATTTTGCTCATTGACGGGAAAAAATCAGTCAAAAACTCACGTTCATCATTCCCATCGGCATCCGTGCTGAATATTCGTGGGATTGCCTGCATATAAGTACCCGATACATTCCAGCGGAACTTTATACTGGCAAGTCCAAACTGTGATTCGGTCAGGTTTTCACCAATCAGGCCGGCCTGTAATGCGAGGCCGTGGATGCCAACCTGGCCTTTTGGGTAAACGCTGGTTTTATAGAGTTCACCGGGGCCTCCCGCAGCCAAAACAAGATTGGAACAGTAGAAGACATTTATGGGTAAATTGCCCTCTCCAATTTTGGATTTGTCTATTGTAACCACTCCTGCAATTTGTTTCGCTTCACCACTGCCAACAGTTAGTAAATGTGCAGCTTCCTGACGGTCATAAATTTGAATTCCATATCTTCGTACCTGTTTTTCCAGGCATTCGCTCATAAACCTGCTGGTCTTTGGCCCGGCTGAGGTTGCCCGCTCGTAAGGGTCGTGATCGGTTTTGTAACCGCAGTAACTTCCAATCGGGTCGTGAGGAAAAGGAACGCCCGCTTGGACCAGGTGATAAAACTCGCGCAGCGAGCCGATTGCCTCGGCAAGTGCTAAATCGCCGTGACAGCAGCCGGCGGCGGTCAGGCTTTTCGCAAACTCCTCGGCGCTGTCGGGCACATCCGGGCTGGTACCCATCTTGTAATAGGTCTGTTTATCGGAGCCGCTCATCCGCGATGCGCCCAGACCGATTCCCGCTGTCACCACGGCTATCCTATCCTGCGGATTCTCAACCCCTTTTTGTTCCATGAATTCATAAAGGTGCACAGCACAGTTCATCCCCGCGGCACCTGAGCCCACAATCACTGTGTTGTAACTATGAATAGTAACGCTCTGATTTGCTATTTGTCTTGTTTTCACCATGTTTAATTCACCTGTTTCACTTATAGTTTTAATACTTCCGGTTTTATAAAATCGTCAGCCATCTTATGCGGTAGGATTCGCACGTTTCCTTCTTTATCGCAGAAGTAGAGAATTGATTCAGATGGCTTCCTGCCGTGACCATCGGCCCATAGAGCGTAGAAATCCGGGTGGGCGTTTACCGGCTCTCTGGCATATGTGTGGTTCCTATCACTATCTTTTGTAAGTTGTCCGGTTTTTGCCCACGTGTTCCCCATGTCTTTGCTTGTCCACATAGCCATTTCGCCGCCGGGATTATATGGCTGCGGCCCGGTCTCGGCAGGTGCAATTATTCGCCACGCCCCATCATCTTCGATATATAGCGAACCCATGTCATAATTGTTGTCTGAGACAAAGGCTTCTCTTATCTGCCACTTCTGTCCCGTCCAGCGAGCGGTGGTCCACGTTCGCGGATCATTTTTCGGGCCCGATTCGTACCCTTTGCTTGTCAGAAAAAGAATTACTGGTATTCCTTTTTTATCAAAGCGGATATCCTTCAGATAAACATTCAATCCTTCTGCCTGGTAATCGTGAACAAGGGCCGGATTATTGACCGCCACAAGCGGCAGCTTCAATTTCCGTCCATCAACGCTCCGCCACGTTTTGCCCAGGTCTTTAGTTTCGATATAGTATAAATTCGTGCGCCAATTCAGGCCTTTCGGATTGGGGTGATAATTAAACGCTGTCCCTGCCTTGTTTTTACTCGCACCGCTGATCTGGTAATGTCCCTTATGGATTGCCGCAAGGCGAAGCCACTCGGACCATTTGATGCCGTCCTGACTGCTCATAAAGCAGATAGTGCGGTCTGCGGGGTAGTTATAGCGTGTGAAAAAACATGCGAAACCCTCTCCTTCAATATGCCAGGCCTGCACATACGAGAAATTCGTCATTGCAATTTCTTCGCCCTTTTCGATTTTCGTCGCTTTTACCAATTCAAACTCGCCGATGTCGTAAGGCTTCCTGCTTTTGTGGATATACGATGGCCTGGACGTGCCATGAGACGTTGAGAAAATCCAGATATGTCCCTTGTCATCGACGGATATAACGGGATTGTCGTGGGCGTCGCTGGTTTTTTTGTCGAGAAGGATTGTCGGCCTTGGCACCATACCCGTCTCGTGGTCATAGTATGAAACCATGTGCAGTAGTTTTCTGTTGCTGTCTTTGGTTGTTCCGCCGTAACAGAAAAAAGTTTTCTTTACCTTATCACAATAAATGGCAAACGGCTTATGTTTTGCGCAGTATGTGCCAAGTCCTCCGCTGTACTTATAAACGTATTCATCACCGGAAGGCTGATTCATATACCAGATACCGCGATAGCCGTCATCCTGAACATTGATTGTAACCGGGGAAGTAAGTGTGCTCGCACTTTTTGCAGACTTTCCAAAAGCTGTAAACGTCAAGGCGGTGATTGCCACAAATAAAGTCAGCAAGTATGCCGTTGACCTGAAGTTTGTGTCGAAAAAGCTTTTTGGTATCACATTTCTCACGTTGCAATTTCAGCTTTTAGAGAATGTTAAAATTTCTGCCTGTACTCCGGCTTATCTGTTCGATGGAAGCAGTGGCAAAATCGATATCGGGATATTTTTCTGCACGCAGCTTGTCTATTAGTTGTTTGGCTTTTGTTAGCTCCTCCGCTAAAAGAGCATAGTCCTGCTCGTCGACGATTTTTTTCATCGTGGCTTTTTCTATTAAACTAAATGAGGCGCCCAGCACCAGCACTCCTGCATCGATGTAGTCGGCGATATTGCTCGCGTTCGTTCCGCCTGTAGGCACCAGGCTGATAGTCTTGTGAATAGCCGGGTCGATTGCCTTAACAAAAGCCGGGCCGCCGAGATGCTTAGCCGGGAATATTTTGCACAGATTCGCCCCTTTGGAGAACTGGCTGATGATTTCCGTCACACTGCCGCATCCCGGTATTATGGCTATTTTGCCGGCATATTTTTCAAAGGTCTCATCGGTGAAATTACAGGCTGAGACAAGATAGCACGCACCGGCGTCTGCAACTTCCTGAACCGAAGGCAGGGGGTCCTGGGGAT
>JAUWLI010000115.1 GCA_030613765.1 Phycisphaerae bacterium | reverse complement strand
GCGGGATTTTTCAACTCAAACAAAACAAACTGACCGAGCGTTTGAACGATTCGATAATTGTTCATAACGAATTCCCTGAACGGTTTCAACGCTTCATAGCGAAGCGCTTCGTCCTCGTCAAATTGCTTTTTTAGAAATTCGTACCAGGCCTTATCGTATGCCTGGATTGTGCTTGTATTTAGCGGTAAAAAGCCCGGTTCTTTCATCCCCATAAATCCTTTCGGCACTCTGGGCCATAGCTCATACGGCGGTCTTTCTATGGGTATATGCCGCTTTCGGGAATCAACAATAAATTTAGGCCTCTCCTTCTCAAAATCTTTCAGCATCTGCTTGATTATCCCTGTGAGTATCTTTGGCGTTGGGCGAGGCATCATAACGGCATGAGGGGTAGGGCTAAATCTCTGTGCCTGCACATATATCCCCGGGAACCAGCCCCAAACGTAAATTTTATCATCCGGGGTAGACTGATGCCGGATATATTGGCCTACTATTTCCCACGAGCCTTTTAGATTACCCCGGCGATTTCGTGAGATATCACGGAGCCTTTGTGAATAACCTCTTCGTTTTTCCGGCTCACCGGCGCTATTGCGATAGATAGTTCCGGTGTGAGGGCTTTTTCCTATTCCGAAGAATATATGCCAGGACATTCCTATCATAAAGAGAAGGCCTATAATGCCAACGATTTTCCAGACGTTTTTATTCACAGGGTTTGCGAGCAGATTGGTATAGACGACAATCAAATATCCTGCGAGCATTGCTGCCGAAGCGTTTAATGGCAGATAGTACTGCTCATAAGAGCGCGGGCTAATCCATATAAATGCCATATCCAACAGCCACCAGACGGCAAAGAGAAGAACGAAGCGGTCGCATGTTTGGTTTGTCTGTTTATTTTTTACTACAATGTTGCGAATCATCCGCAAGGTTCTTGCAAGAATCGCGCCGACTGCCAGCGCGATGGGCAGCATCAGCACTCCGTAGTATCGTAGTACTCTTGGCCATTGTTGCGAAAAGGTGACGAGTTTTCGGCTTAAGTCAACATAATCTTCAACCTTCTTTGGCTGCGCGGCTTCTGTCGCAGCGGGCAGGAACTTTGCCAGTGTCCCCCACACAAACATATAGGGCAAACCCATCTTAACGTTCCAGCCGATTAACCAGATGTACAGTGGTCCAACTCCTATTGCTGCGCCTGCCAGCAAGAGCAAAATATCGGCACCGGTTTGCTTGAAGGTGGTGTTTTTTAGCAGAGGCTGCATAACAACGAACAAGCCAATTGCACCTATAGCAGACATTCCTGTTGGCTTGAACAGCGGCGCCCATATTAGAAACAGTCCGGCCAAAACGGCCCACCACCATCGGCCGCCCAACTGGCGCATGACAAAACAGCTTATCGCAATCACCATACAGGCAATCATGTATTGTTCCTTGACGTTGCCGAACTTTGCGATGAGGGGTGCCGAAAGATAAGTTGAAGCCACTATAACACTGACTGCGGCAGGCAGTGTGCCGAAGAGCTTGTGTATCGCAATGAACATGAGAACCAATGCGGCGGCCTGCAGGATTGTCTGAATAATCTTGGGGCCTGTTTCACTAAAGCCAAAGAGCCTTACGCCCAGCATATTGACCAGCAGTGTCCCCAGTTGGGCGCTGGGCTTTTCATCCACACCAATCACTGCGCCGTCGAGTATGTGTTTGGCTGAGTAGACATACGCTCCGCTGTCGTAAGGTCCTGGAGAGTTGAACTCACAGTATTTTCCAAGTGCGAACGGAATTGCGGCCAGGATAGCTACTATTGCAAAAACTATAAACTTTTTATTGCTTAGAAGTTTTGCAAGGACAGCGGATTCTTTTTTTTGTGGTATTACGTGTCTCTTCGGCAGCTTTCTCTTTCGAGCACCCTTGTTCATTTCCGTTCTCCAGTGTGGTGGGTGGCCCCCTGGGGTGATTCGAGGATCTCTTTTATGACGTAAGTAGGGCGATTTTGTGACTCGTGATATGTTCGTACTAAAAGCTCAGCGAGCAGACCCATGAGAATGAACTGAATGGTTGCGGTAAAGAGCATGGCTGTTAGAATCAGAAACGGATTTCTGTTCATGGACAGGTGTGTAGGAGAGATGAATTTTTGATAAAGCACAGCGAGGCCGAAGACAACGGATGCAAGGCCGCTTATTAGTCCGAGCCCGCCGAAGATGTAGATTGGCTTCGTGGAAAACGAGCCGAGGAATTTAACGGTAATCAGGTCTAAAACGACTTTTAAAGTTCGGCCGAGGCCGTATTTGGCAGTGCCTGCTGTTCTGGGCCTGTGGTTTACAACCATTTCGCAGATACTGGCTCCGTTCCAGCTTGCCAGCGCCGGTATGAACCGGTGCATTTCACCGTACAATTTCGTTTCCGCAAGTACTTCTCTTCTGTAAATTTTAAGTGTGCATCCGAAGTCGTGGAGTTTTACTCGTGTAATTTTAGCGATTAGCCAGTTTGCGATTTTTGAAGGAATGAGCCTTGTTATGGCGTTATCGTGTCTTTTTTTTCTCCAGCCGCTTACGACATCGAATCCTTCGTTGAGTTTGTCAATCATATTCGGTATATCAGCCGGGTCGTTTTGCAAATCGGCGTCGATTGCCACAATAATATTGCCTCTTGCGTGGGCAAAGCCGGCGGCCAGCGCCGCGGTCTGACCGAAGTTTTTGCGGAACCGAATGACACGGACTTTGTCGTCGGCTTTTTGGAACCGGCTTAATATATTGAAGCTTTCGTCGGTACTGCCGTCGTCGACGAATATTATTTCGTAGTTGTGTCCTTCGGTCAGGGTTTGCGTGATTTGTTCGTAGAGCGGGCTGATATTGTCCTGCTCATTCAGCAGGGGCACAACTACCGATACTTCGGGACCTTTTTTGTCCATATTCGAACCTGTATAAACCAACTTTACCACTCTATCATAATTGTTAGGGCTTCAGTTTGCAATAGATTGCACCACGGCCCCCTTAAATATCGGCTGTAAAGCGGTGTTAGAGCAGCTAAAATCGGTCTGAAACGATAAAATTCGTATCTCTTGCGGTGTGAAATATGGACCATAACAAATTACAGATACGGTCGCGGGGCAATGGTTTGGTCGGCCTTGATGGGGGTTGTAGTTGCTCTTTTTTGCCTATATAGTAAAATGGTGTTCTGCGATGGGAAATCACGGGCATTTTTTCGGGTCACCGTGAGTGTGAAAGGAGTATATCGTGAATAAGACAGAAAGAGGCTTGAAGCTGCTGCTTCGAGTAGTTGGGATTGTGAGCCTGCCAGCCATCATAGCGGTTTTTATGCCATATTCGTGGCTGGTCCGAGGAGTGGAGCTTGCTGAGCCCGGAACTGAAGTTGGGGTGCTTGTTTCCTACTTAGCCCGGCTGCTCTCGGCGTTCTACGTGCTCTTAGGGGGGATGATGGTGGTTTTCTCCACCGATGTACGTCGGTACGCCGGGGCCATCCGTTTAGTCGCCTTATGGTCGCTGATGGCGGTAGTCGGATTTCTGTTCTATGGTGGTCCGGCCCTTGTTAAAGGCGGCTTCGGCTGGTTCATCTGGTTTGTCGCCGGTGACGTTGCTTTCGGCTTCGCTTTTGCCGTCGCGATTCTGCTGCTGCAATGGCAAATCACCAAACAAGACCACAGGCAGGCCCAGAGTGGAAAATGAGCAACAAGGAAATTGAATATACTGGAAGGAAAACAGGTATGGAAAAGCAGACAAGAAGAGAATTTCTAAAAACGATGGGTCTTGCAGCGGCTTCGGCTCCCGCGCTGTCGATAATGGCGGGTTGCGTGAGTGCGGGGCAGGGAAGAAAGGTGAAAGGAAAGAAACCGAATATCGTACTTATTATAAGCGACGATATGGGATACGCAGACATCGGCTGTCACGGGTGCAAGGACATCGCGACGCCGAACATTGATTCGGTTGCGCGAAAGGGTATCCGTTTTACGAATGGATACGTCTCGTGCCCGGTGTGCAGCCCGACTCGTGCCGGCTTGATAACCGGCCGGTATCAGCAGCGTTTCGGGCACGAGTTCAATACGGGTCCGCCGCCGGGAGGTTTGAGAGAACACGTCGGTCTGCCGCTGACAGAAGCGACGATTGCTGACGTGCTCGGGACCGCCGGTTATGTCACCGGTGCGGTGGGTAAGTGGCACCTTGGGTTGTCGAAACATTTCCATCCCATGAAACGCGGGTTCGACGAGTTCTTCGGTTTCCTTCACGGCAACCACTCGTTTATTGAATCCGGTCTGGGGACATTTAATCCTATCCTGCGCGCCACCGAGCCTGTCGATGAGAAGGAGTATCTCACCGATGCCTTCTCGCGCGAGGCGGTCGCCTTCGTCGAGCGCCACTGCAATGAGCGCTTCTTCCTTTATCTTGCTTATAACGCCGTTCACACGCCTATGCAGGCGCCGCAGCGATACAAGGACAGTTTCAAACATATTACGGACAATAAGCGCCGCATCTATGCCGGGATGTTGACCGCTATGGATGAGGGTATCGGCAAGCTGTTGGTCAAGCTGCGAGAGTTGGACCTGGAAAAAGACACGCTGCTATTTTTTATCAACGACAACGGTGGTCCGACTTCGGCAAATGGCTCGCGCAATGACCCGCTGCGTGCTACCAAGGGCACGATGTATGAAGGCGGGGTCCGGGTTCCTTTTATGGTCCAGTGGCCCGGCCGGTTAAAGGCGGGCGGCGTTTATAACCATCCGGTCATTTCGCTTGATATCCTTCCGACGGCCGCAGCAGCAGGGGGGGCAGAGCTTCCATCAGGCCGCAAGCTTGACGGTGTCAACCTGCTGCCATATTTGAGAGGTGAGAAGAAACAGCCGCCTCATGAAATTCTCTTTTGGCGCAGCGTGCAGAACCATGCCTTAAGAAAAGGAAACTGGAAGCTTGTTAAGATGCGCGATGAGACCGGACTGTTTGACCTGGACTCGGATATTGGCGAGAGCAAAGACCTGAAAGCGGAAAAGCCGGATGTTCTAAAAGATATGGAAAAGACTTACGAGCAGTGGAACTCACAGATGGTCGAACCTGTTTGGACGATGCAGCGGAGACAACGCAAAACGACAAAGAAAAAGAAGAAGACCTGAAAAATGATCCCGATGGCAATCGGATACAATAGAATATCTCTACGATTAGACTGTGATTGTAACGAACATTAAATCAAGAGAATAGATTGTGGGAACTGTTTCTGGAGATAAGCTGGGATTTAAGAAGCATGTTATCTTTATAGTTGCCATAGTTGGCTTCGGACTAACAATGCTCCATTTGATAGTTAACCGCATTGGCTATCAAACCAATGCCGTGAGGAGCTTTGTACCTATAGAAGCAAAAGTGCTTGGCAAGAATTTCAAAGCATGGACAAGGCCGGATTCTAGTGGAACATTTTATGAATTCACAGTGACGTATGAGTATGAAGTTAACGGAAGGCGGTTTACCTGTGACAAAGTTGGTCCCTTAGGAGGTGGATTGGGCCTTAAACGTTCCAATAAGCTTTATGCTGTATACAAAAAAGGCCAGTTGGTTAAGGCTTATTATAATCCGGAAAATCCTAATCAAGCATTTCTTATACCCCACATAAATTTGAGAATATATTTTTCACTTTTAATTCTTGTCGCGAGTTTGTGTCTTGTAATAATAGGTTATTTCGAAGCCGAAAACTACACTCGAAATAAGAAGAGTTTCTATGACCTTGAAGAGGAGGAGTGTTATTGGCACCCCAGAATAGGTGTTGCCTACAACTTCTGGAAATACGTGGCGCTGGCTGTCGGATGGCACACGGCCGGAATATTATCGCTTTGGCATTATTGCTCCGTTGCGACAAAACCTCTTCAATCATCCGGGATCATTGGTATGATTGTGTACGAGGCAATTGGTTTCGCCTGGTTTGTTTTGGTATTGCGATCAAAGAACTCTTCTCAGGTACAGCGAGTCCAAGACCATCTCGCTGCCCAGCCACTACCTCGAAGTGGGCTGGTTATATCAGACGGGGGTTTGGCACTCTACGGCCAGCCTGAAATATTCGTTGTTTGGAGTAAAGTCAAGAATTTATTTGTGCAGCCTTATGGGGCACTAAAGTATGGTTTAGTTGTGATTGATGACCAAGATATAGTTCATTTTATGAAAACGAGGAATGTCCATTCACGAACCTATAGAAATTGTTTAGATAACTGGCGAACATCAATTCCAGCAGATAAATTAGAAATCCCACACGAATATCCAAGTTGGGTGTTCGTTAAAGGACGCAGAAAATCGATTGCTTTTTGGTGTTTTATGGCCGGCCTCCTCTTGCTATCGTTTGTGATATTACTGCCGACAAGTACGACGGGTTTAATTTTGAAAAAGCTTATGGCATTGCTTTCTATATTGTTGGGATTTGTAGCCTTGCTTGTTTTAGGATGGTTAGCTTGTATACGAACGAAGAAGTATCAGCATCTTTCTGCTGCACACGATAAACTGAACGTTCAATATTGTGATGGCACATGGCATGAATTTGACTTGAGGAATGTAGTAAGCCATTCCCTGGATGATCTGTATCATGCAAGTGTCACTTTCTCAGATGGCGCCAAATTGGATCATATTGAGCGTGTTAGTTACTGGCCGATTTTAAGAGGTCACTTGCTGTCGAAGATCAAAGCTGCGAAGGAACAGTTATGATAAGGGGAATCTTTCAAAAAAGATACTTCTACCTGCACGACCGGCTCGGCAGCGTAAGACAAATCATCGGCACCTCCGGCAGCCGTAGATATCGATAAGGGGCTTTGAAAGTGAACAAAAAAGACTGAAAATTGCTCTTATTCGTACGAAAAGGCAAAATTTTACAAAATTTACAATACAAGCCAGCGCAGAGCGAAGTGAAAATTCATGCTGTTTTTGATAAGGCTGAGCTACTTGCCGCCGCGCCAGGTAATGGCGATGACTAAGCTTTCCGTTTTCTTTTCACTTCAGTTCATTGACCGGAATCATCGGGGCTGTCCTGACTACGATCTGATTGCCATTCTTTGCCTGGTCTGTTGCTTGATACATAAACCATTTCTTCTTCTGCCGGTCAAGGTAAACGACCGTGTGGCGGTAACGCGGCGGGAACATGTGGTATGTCTCAACCGGGTCACTAAGTTTTTCCGGCGAATTCACGTTGGCTGTGCGAACCTCGATATAGTTTTTGTCAAAGTTATGCACGATAAAGAGCGCGATTTTGTGCTCGCTTATGAAGACAGGGTCGCATCCGCCTATAATCTGTCCTTTTGCCAGCGCGGTCCTCGTGTTTGGCATTTTTTCTTTCGAGGAACCCGTAGCGACTCCAAGCTTCCATACCCCTACGTTGCCCTTTGCCACGTAATATACGTTATACTGTCCATTTGCGTAGTAGGCCCCCACTGGGAAAATTTCATCTCCGTATCCCCACACGGAAGGATTGTTCCACGATATAACGTCCCCATAGTTCTTGAACTTCTTTCCATCGGAGGATTGAGCAAGCGCAACATTGCAATGTACTTCCTCCGTCGAAGCGTTCTCTGCCCATATAGCGCCATAATAGAGAAGTAAGTTGCCGTTCTCGTCTATCATCGCCCCTGCAGAAAAGACTCCTTCCTCAACATTTTCGACCGGTTGGTGAGTAATAATGGGATTGCATCTGTACTTCGTAAAGTGAATACCATCCCTGCTGGTAGCCACGCCGAGCGCGCGGTCCTTAGGCCCTCCGTCCGTCGAGCGATTGCCATTAGCTCCCACATAGTACAGATAGAAAATGCCGTTTTTCTTTACGACCGTACAGGGGCTGACCTGACCATACAATCGTGCGTCCCAGGAGCCGGATTTGCCGCTTTTAATAACCACTCCATGCACAGTCCAGTCTGACTGTTTGGGTATATTCACCTGCCGCAAATCGTCTCCGAAAGCGGCCCCGGCAAATGCAAGAAACCCTATTGTAACTAAGATTGTAAAACTCTTACGTTTCATCAAGATAATCTCCACAATAAGTGTTGCCGCCTATAATACTTTATTCAGCCGACCTATTCTAAAGCCTTTTGCAAACATTTCCAACTCACAATCAGTCTCTCATCCTCACCCTTGCCCTTCCATATCGAAAAAATCCTTGCGTAAGGGTGTTTTTTTTGTTAAATTAATGTATTATGTGGTTTTGTCGATAGTTACATGAGATATTGATTTGGAGATAAAAATATGAAGCGTTGTTGGTTCAAAAGATACGATGTTGCATTTGTTATCGGTTGTATATTGCTGTTGCAAATATGCTGTCAGGAACAGCTCGAAGGAACAAAGGCT
>JAUWLI010000049.1 GCA_030613765.1 Phycisphaerae bacterium | reverse complement strand
TAAACCGTGACATCCAACAATCGCCGGTGTCGGCCATGGGCTAAGGCACATATAACTAATATTGGCTATTACACAGTTGCTGATTGTCCCGTCACAGGCCCAAATTACTCGCCCACAGCCGGTTATAATGTTTTCAAGGACGCAGTGACTGATTGTGGCGTGCGTGTGATTGGCGCCGTTCGGGTCAATTTCCCAATCGAAGCCAAAGATATTACCGTTGATATTAAAACCTGTAAGCTTACAGGTTGCCTGCTCCGTACCACGGAACACCACGAGGCCCGTAATGGTTGTAGTCTTAACTATTAGCGAACTGGTTGGGTCGGTCCCTGTGAGCGTGATATTTTTGCCGAGAAAGTTGATGTTTTCTGTATACAGGCCCGGATAGACAATAATGGTATCACTATCCTGGGCCTTATCGATGCCTTTCTGAATGGTTGCGAAGGCTGTTTTGGGGCTCAAACCGTCATTGTTATCATCGCCGTTGACCGCATCGACGTAATAAGTATTAGGAGACTTGAGTGCAACAGCATCCAGATTGTAGATAAAAAAGTCACAGCAGGGAGGGATAGTTCCACCGGTCATCTCAACCGAACTATCTCTGAGGGTTACGACGAGATTGACATCGACCGGGTGAGCCTCTGTGGTCTTGCCTACAAAGTTGATTTCCGTATCGCTGATAACGGTACCGACCAGTTCGGTCATGTTAAAGAGGACATTCAGGCTCTGTGTATACAAGAAGGGGCTCTCGCTGAGGGTCGCATCAACCTGGTCGAATGATGCGGCGCCGGTCTCGAAATCCACAGTTAACTGGAACCGGCCTGTAACCGTGTGGATTTCATGGATCCCCATAAATCCACCAGTTTGAACCACTATACTTTGGTCAGGGAGAAACAAGTAAGTTTTCGTTTCGTCAGCGGCCGTCACACTATAGAGGTTGCCCAATAGAAAGGTACAAACCAAAATCAACTTTTTCATCTCAATATCCTCCGACAAAAATTATGTGCATTCGCTATTTTAGGCCAACGATAAGGTTAGTTCAAGTAAAAAAAGATAATATTTGTTCTATTTCCCGTCATATACTGCTCGAAATGCAAAATCGGGGCTGGAAGAGAATAGGGCTCTATTTTTATGCAACAATCTTGCTAATATCGATGAGGTGCATCTGTCGGCCGTTGCCTCCGTGCGGCGAATCAATGACAACGCTTCGGCCATCCGGGCTAAAACGCGGATGTGTATCGCATCGCCATTCGCCTTTGTATTTAGGCGGCAAATGGAAACTGCCAAGTGGAATTTTCTTGCCTGTCGCGATATTGTAGAGATAGACGTGCTGTTTTCGCTCTTTGTCCGGATAGGTGTCGTTGAGAATCCATTTATTGCCCGTCAGGTAGCTGCAATGGCCGTTTTGTTTCATAATTCCTTTTCCAACCACTTTGACCTTGCGTGTGCCGTCCTCGTATAGATAAAAGGCGTTTCCGTGTGAAGGGTGCCAGGCCCAGGCGAGGATATGGCGTGTATCGCGCCAGATAAAATGCGAGGTTTTGCCGTAATCATCCACGACTCGAATATCTGAACCGTCCGGCTGGGCAGTGAGCATTCGTGTACCAAAACCACCTTTGCCCTTGATTCGCCAGCGATGCAGGAAGATGAATCGCGAACCATCGGGATTGAACAGAAGATGATTGAAGTAATGTTTTGCACCGGTTAAGTCGGCATGGGGATTGGGGATTTTTGCCACGTCTGCGATAGGGATTATCAGCTTGTGTCTGCCGGTATCGAGGTCGAGACGGAAGATGCCCGAATCCCTGGGTGCCGGGTCGTCTGTATATGGATCTGGCAGTCCAGCATAGCCATAACCGGGCCGCATATCCTGGATACGCCGGAAATCGGGTGCAACGGCAATACGTCCATCGGCACTTATCGTGTAAAAAGGATGTGGCAGTGTTTGCTTTTTGCGGTTGCGGATGTCAAGGATATGGCAGACGAATTGGCTGTCTTGTCGGTCATTCCATATAATTTCATTCTTCGAGCCGGGTCGCCACTGGAGCATACAGCCCTGCTGCCAGCACCACGCGCGGGTTTGGCCGAACTTTGTCCAGCGGTCGCCGCCCTTCAAATCGACCATCCCAATACTGATAACGTCATCCGACCTGGGGCTGCGATGCTCAAAGTCGACCTCCATTCCGAGCGCGTAGCGGCAGGATGGGTCGAACTGCAGCTTATCGTAGTAGCTGAACCAGTGAAATTTTGGCCCTCGAGTGATGGCCCGGACCTGAGGGGGTTCGTGACTCGCTGCCTGTGCCTTGTAGCCCGAAAAACCTGCCAGTGCTATTGTGCCGCCGGCTGCATATCGCAGCAATTCGCGGCGAGTCACCTTATTATCGTCCATATCTGTTTCCTCCATTTTTGACTGTTCTTGATACTTGATGTCGAGCATCGGGCATCCAGCATAGATTATAGAATGTCTAACCGGCTTTGCAACTAAAGGTTCGCTTCTTGTAACGCCGATATTGATATTATCGAGTTGTCTATATCTTATTGTGTATTGCTTATTTAGAGAATAATCCACATGTCCTCGGTGCAGCTACAATCCAGTAGTGAAAAATTGGTTTCCCTGCCTTTAGGTCAGAGCGTCAGGGATTTTTTGGATTATCTGATTGTTGAGGCGGGTCTGTCCAACAATACAATCCTGGCCTACGGGCGAGATTTGAAAAGCTTTCTGGTGTATTGCAAGTCGCAAAATGTCAGTCGTCTGCAGCAAATAAAACCGGCCCTTATCCACAAATATCTACAAGTGCTCGGCCGGGCCGAAAAGAGTGAAAGTTCGATTAAACGCGGTCTTGTCGCTATAAGGATGCTCCTACGGTTTGCTAAACTTACCGGTCTAATCTGCGATGACTTCACTGCGATACTTGAAGGCCCGAAACTATGGCAGAAACTGCCCACTTATTGCAGCAAAAAGCAGGTTATCGACCTGTTAAACGCTCCTTCACCCGACGAACCTTTTTACCTTCGTGACAAAGCGATTCTCGAATTGCTCTATGCCACCGGTGTACGTGCAAGCGAGTTAGCAGGGCTGAAAACCTCGAATTTGAATCTTGACATAGGATACCTGCGGTGCCTGGGCAAGGGCAATAGAGAACGCGTAATACCAGTCGGCAAAACCGCCATCGCAGCAACAGTCGAGTACCTTAGGGATCTTCGACCGAAGCTGGCCAAGTCGCAAAGTGCCGATTTTCTGCTGCTTTCTCGAACCGGTCTGCCCTTGAGTCGTATTGAAGTGTGGAGATTAGTTAAAAAATATGCAATTCGTGCAGGATTGCCCGGAAATCTAACTGTACATACATTGAGGCATTGCTTTGCAACGCATCTGCTGACAGGTGGAGCTGACTTGAGAAGCGTCCAGGAAATGCTCGGACATGTGGACATCGCCACTACACAGATTTACACACATGTTGACCAGGAAAGGCTGCGAAAGATTCATAAGGAATTCCATCCAAGGCCTTAAAAGAGTGAATCGAGTTGATAAAAACAGACGAAAATGAGAGTTGACTTGTAAGGATTTTAAGAATATTATGGCAAGCGGAGTTTTGTTTAGGGTCATCCGAATGAGTACAAAGCGGCTATATCTACTGATATTACTATTGATGGTGGGATGCCAACAAGCAGGAATTAGTGCAGACAGACCAGTCTCAACCACTTATGAAACAGGTGCAAAGGTTGAACTCAGTAAGCAGTTGAAAATCTATGAAAGTACTTTACTCGAGGGTAAGAGCGAGCAGATACGTATAGACGCAGCAACTGAAATGCTGTTTAGTGAAGACCCGGCGGCGCGAAAAATTCTACTGACAGCACTAAGGCAATCTGAAAACAGCGCCGCACGAATGGCTGTCTGCAAGGCGTTGATTCAGGCCCGACCAGAACAAAAACGTATACAGAAAAAAGGTGACTTTATTCAGCCATTGCTTGAGATCTTACCTACCAAGATTGCCCCTGAGGCTAAATTGGCTGCTGAGGCCCTTTTAATATTTGAATACGAGCAAATATCAGAGCCTCTTGAAAAAGTGGTAACAAGCCCGATGCTACCTGTCAATACGAGATTGAATGCGATATATGCATTGAAGCTTCAACCGTATAAGCAGGCGATGATTAGACTTATCAAGCTGGTTAATGATCCTGAAAAGCAGGTAGCTGAGGCAGCAGAGATAGCCTTGAGTTCTCTGGGCATAACAGTAGGTCTGGACGCAGAACTTCGCACAGTAAATATCCTTCAAAGCCAGGACACAGATGAATTCCTTAGGGACAGGCTGATTTGGCTGGAAGGACAAATGCACAAGTTGAAAGACGAACTGAATCTGTGGGAAGATCGCTATTTGTCCGCATTAGATGAGGTATACGGTGGCAGAAAGGATGATGCAGGCAAAGCTAAGTTTTTGGTCAAGCATTTGAATAGTTCAGAAGTGACAGTGAGATTGTGGGCGGTGGATAAGGTTTATCAGGATCGAGTGAGTTCGACTCCAAATCCCCAACTGCCTGCTGCGCTTGGGTCTATTTTAGTCAATTTGATTTCAGACCAGGACCAAGATGTCCGACTAAAGACAGCGAAACTTCTGGCTTTGATGGTGGAATTGAATTCAGCCCAAAGTTTGCTGGAGCAGCTCAAAATTGAACAATACGATGAGGTCAAGGTTGAGTTGTTCGTTGCGCTCGGCAGAGCGTGTCAATACGCCTTTTCGGTTAATTCAGGTGTCAAAGTTTTGCCTGAAGTAAGAAGACAGCTCTTGGAATGGGCGGAAAAGTACCTGATCAAACAGGACCTGATAAAGGCACAAAAAGGGGCTGATGTAATAAAGAAAGTGCTTGAGCAGGGCGGATTAGCATCTGTGGAGGTTGACAAATATCTTGGTTTACTACAAGCAAGATACAAACAGGAAAAAGGTGAGGCCGACGGGACGCTACGCGGGGAATTGCTAACAGCCATGGCTGGATTATGTGCACAAAGGAGCGTTTGCAGAGCTGAATCAAGCAAACTGTTTGAGTCTTTATTTCAACAAGCACTGAATGACGAGACAGATTTGGTTCGGGAGGCAGCGGTAGATGGGCTTATCTATATCGATAAAACAAAGGCACTTAACATATTAAGAGGTTTTATTAACGACAGCAATCCCATCGTTAGGAAACAAATAATAGAGCTTGCCGGTGAAGTCGGCAGCCAAGAAGATTTAGTTTGGCTTTCGGGTAAAATTGGTTTATCAGCGGAGGGTGAGAGCGAGCCGGCCTGGCAGGCGATGCTTGAGATATTAAAAAGTTCAGATGCCGGTGTCCTAAACGAATGGATATCCAAATTTGACTCGCCAAGCACAAAAGCAAAGTTGTCTGTTGAACAAATGATTTCGTTTCTTGAAATAGCAGAGGGAAAAGCCGTACGCGAGAATAAGCTAAAGATGCTCAAGGATATTAGAGAGAAATTAGCCGGCCTGTATAAAAAAACCGGTGCTTTTGAGCAGGCAGCAAAGTATTTTGGTATACTTCAGGCAGACGCAAAGAAAGAAGAAAGAGATAAAATCCTGGCGGAACTGCTGGATGCTTATTTGAGATGGCCAAATGTGGAAGCTGCAACTAAATTGGTGGATAATTGCCTGTTGGAAAAGGACTTAGACCCTAATCATGTTTTAGTATTGGCGATTGACAATTATCTAAGCGAACCACCTGTTGGAGTTGATCCAAACGAAGTACTAAAAGCACTAACCAAAATAAAACCCTCCCGTAAGAGGCCGAAATGGCTCATGCAGGTACAACTCTGGCTTAGTCGCCTTCGTTAGGTCAAAGAGCCGAGCACGGCAAAAAAGGTGATTAACTGGGCTTTAGTATACGATTAGTGTATACTACAGCGTTGTATGAGGGTGGTTTTTGATGAGTTTTATTGTGGAAAATAAATAAGCCTGTCTTTATTGTAGGAAACCGGCGTTTTTGAGCGTTAATCAAGAATCTTGATACTTTAAAGATGTTGCGGAACAAGTTTCAATCCACGCTAAGCTCCATTTTATGCGAAAAAATCCATATTTGTAGGATAAACAGATAAGCAACTGTTTTTTTCCCATTTTTTTTATTTTTTTATGTTTTTATCTTTGCACTTCTCACAATAGTTTTATAGTATAAATCGTTTATATTATGAATAGAGTATGATGAGTTGAAAAGTTTCTGTATTAACTATATAAATATGTTGAGGCAGAAAAGGAGGGTGAAGTATATCTTTTTTCTATTTGCAAAAATTAGGTAGAGTCTTTTTCTTTATCTTTTTCGTTTTGTTTTGTCGCCAGAGTGGTGAATGTTAAAATTCAATATTGCTGCTGTAGCTCAGTGGTAGAGCGCGTCCTTGGTAAGGACGAGGTCATGGGTTCAAGCCCCATCAGCAGCTAAATGCAAGCAGGTCAGGCTGAGATAGCTTGCAAATCTATCGGTAATCTTAGCTGTGAGTTGAATATAGAGGTTTAAAAGCAACTTGTTGAGTTTAAAAAAAGGCACGTGTAAATTAATACTAACCCTGCACATTGGAGGTGTATATTAAGATGGCAAAGGCAGTATTTGAGCGGGTAAAACCCCATATTAATATTGGAACTATCGGTCATGTTGACCACGGCAAGACGACATTGACGGCAGCAATCACAATGCGGCTGGCGCACATAGCCGGCAGTGGCAACATCAAAAAATTCGATGATATCGACAACGCGCCCGAAGAGAAGGAACGAGGTGTTACAATCAACACTGCACATGTGGAGTATGAGACGGAAAAACGCCACTATGCCCACGTTGATTGTCCGGGGCACGCCGATTATATCAAGAATATGATAACCGGAGCGGCACAGATGGACGGTGCTATTTTAGTGGTGGCAGCCGGTGATGGTCCTATGCCTCAGACTCGTGAGCACATCCTTCTTGCTCGTCAGGTTAACGTACCCAAGATTGTGGTCTTTCTGAACAAGGTGGACCAGGTTGATGATCCTGAACTGCTGGAGTTGGTCGAACTCGAGATAAGGGAACTGCTGAACAAATATGAGTTCCCCGGCGACGAGATTCCTCTTATTAAGGGCTCTGCTTTAGCGGCGATGGAAAAAGAAGGTAAAGATGATGAAGCATGCAAATGCATTGACGAATTGATGGTTGCGGTTGATGATTATATCCCGGTTCCTGAGCGCGAGATCGATAAGCCGTTTCTTATGCCGGTTGAGGATGTTTTCAGCATAAAGGGACGTGGCACGGTCGGCACAGGCCGGGCTGAGCGAGGTAAAGTCCGCGTTGGCGAGGAGGTTGAAGTCGTCGGGCTTGCAAATGAGACACGCAAGACCGTTGTTACCGGCGTGGAGATGTTTAACAAAACACTTGATGAAGGTCAGGCCGGCGATAACATCGGTTTGCTTCTGCGTGGTGTGGAAAAGAAAGACCTGGAACGAGGTCAGGTTGTCGCCGCGCCCGGTTCTATTACTCCACATACTAAGTTTCATTCCGAGGTCTATGTTCTGACCAAAGAAGAAGGTGGCCGTCATACACCATTCTTCTCAGGCTACAGACCGCAGTTTTATTTCAGAACGACCGATGTCACCGGTTCGGTTCATGCGTTAATGAGCCGGGACGGTAAGACTGCGGAGATGTGTATGCCGGGCGATAATATTGCAATGGAGGTGGAGATTATTGCTCCGATCGCTATGGAAGAAGGCCTTCGCTTTGCCATTCGTGAGGGAGGTCGGACAGTCGGTGCTGGTGTAGTAACGAAAATCCTTGAATGAGTATCTCTGGAAAATTGTTGAATCCACGACTGTCAAAAGCAAACGTGTCGGCATCGGTGAAATGTAGCCAAGTGGGTATTTGCAGGGCAGGAAAATTTTTGTGGGTTCCCAAACGTAATAAGCTATATTTAGGGTATCTCTCAGGTAAAAGCACCTCGTTAAAAGTTATACAGTGGGCAATATGATACAAGACAGGAAAATTTCTATTGGGATGAGCCTGCCCGGCGGACAGAGGCATTTATATGGCTAAGAAGAAAAGCAAAAGGGAATTTGTCTGGCTTGAATGTGTCGAGTGTAGACAGAGAAACTATCGCACAAGTGTTAGTGTGGCGGAGGGGACGCCGAAATTTAAGCTTAATAAATTTTGCAAAAAGGAACGTAAACATACTGTCCATAAGATACGACGTAAGTAAACCAGCCCCGCCTTGCGGTGAAACAAGAGTAGGGAACCCATTTTGCAGCTTATCGAAAAATGGAATCCCATAAAAATTAGGCCAGTAGCTCAATTGGCAGAGCGTCGGTCTCCAAAACCGAAGGTTGGGGGTTCGATTCCCTCCTGGCCTGCTTGGAATTGTATCTTTTGGCAATAGATTTGAGATTATTATGGTATTTGATGTTTATAAACGTGGTCAGGGCAAATACACAAGGCTCTGTAGTGCTTTTGGGGCAGCATTAGTTGTAGGATTAGGCTGTTTGCAGCTTTACAAGAAATTGCATGCCTGGGATATGGGTTTATGGACCAAAACTATGGTTCCTGCCGGTTTGTTTGTTGCCTTGGGCCTTTTGATTTTTTTGTTGGTGAATAAATCGACGATTGCAGATTTTATGATCGCCGCTGAAAGCGAAATGAAAAAGGTTAGCTGGTCAAGCAGAAAGGAAATAGCAGTATCGACATTTATCGTTATTGTGCTTGTGATTCTTTTAGCTATCTTTCTTGGAGCCACGGATTTAGGTTTTCAAATGTTTTTTAATAAACTGTTATCTAATATTTAAAGCCGGCAGAGTAATTAGTGAATCGTTTAGAACAATAAGCATCTCAAAGCTATAAATAGGATACTCAATACGAGATGGGCATTAGTATGCAGTGGTATGTTTTACGAGTTGCGGCAAATAAGGAAATGCAGGTCAAAGAAGCCCTTACGCAGAAAGTAAATAATGAGGGTTTAACCGATATTGTAGGCAGAATAGAGGTTCCTATTGAACAGGTTAGGCGAATCCGCGGCAGCAAGCAGACAGTCCATAAGCGAAAATTGTATCCGGGCTATGTTTTTATGGAAATGGAGCCGTCTGAGGATGGCCGGGTCCGGGAAAAGGCATGGTTTATGATTAAAGAAACCTCCGGCGTCGGAGATTTCATCGGCACCGAAGGAATTCCCACCCCTATGCGGGATACGGATGTGGCAAAGATGCTTTTAGAAACAGATAAGCCTGAAGAGGCACCAAGCATCAAGGTCGAGTTTGAGAAAGGTGATATGATTAAAATTCGAGAAGGTGCCTTTGAGAATTTTGAAGGGACAGTTGATTCGATTGATACTGAGCGTGGGATTGTGAAGGTTATTGTTACTATATTCGGCCGAAATACGCCGCTGGACATAGAGTATTGGCAGATTGAAAAAGTGTAGACAATATCGCACGGGCAATTGCGTAAGGAAGAACACAAGATACGATACAAAGGTGACCAATGGCCAAAGAAGTAGCATTTAAGATTAAATTGCAGGCGCCGGGCGGGCAGGCGACGCCTGCACCTCCGATAGGACCTGCTTTGGGCCAACACGGTGTTAATATAGGTCAGTTCGTTTCGCAGTTCAACGAACGGACAAAACAACTAAATGGAACGACTGTGCCGGTTGTGATAACCGTCTATAGGGACAAAAGTTTTATCTTTGAGGTCAAGAGTCCCCCGGCAGCAGTTTTGCTGAAGCAGGCAGCCGAAGTCGCAAAGGGTAGTGGTGTTCCGAATAAAGAGAAAGTCGGGAAAGTTAGTACAGAGCAAGTGCGAAAAATCGCTGAAACCAAGTTCAAAGATTTGAACGCATACGATTTGGATCAGGCCGAGAAGATTATCAAAGGTACTGCCAGAAGTATGGGTATAGAAATAGATGATAGCGTATAACGAATAGAAAGATAGATTATACACAGACTGAGCTATGGGATTTAGAAGCAAAAGATACAAAAAAGAGTCGGAACAGGTAACCAAAGAGCTGCTGAGCCTGGCTGATGCGGTTGAAAAAGTCAAATTGTTTAAGTCCGTAAAATTTGACCAGAGCATAGAATGTGTGATGCATCTGGGCATTGATCCTAAGCAGGCCGACCAGATGGTTCGTGGCTCAATATCGCTGCCTCACGGCATAGGTAAGCAGAAAAAAGTTATTGCTTTCTGCGAGGATGCTGACATTGAAGCAGCCAAGAATGCGGGTGCTATTGAGGCTGGCTGTGATGACCTGGTAAAGAAAATTACTGATGGATGGTTGGATTTCGATGTGGCTATTGCTTCACCAAAGGTGATGGGCAAAGTAGGTAAGCTAGGCCGGCTTCTCGGGCCCCAGGGAAAGATGCCGTCGCCAAAAAATGGTACGGTAACCGGCGATGTTATAACTGCAGTAACTGAATTCGCCGCAGGCAAAGTCGAGTTTAGGAATGATGCGGGTGGTAATGTTCATACGGTAGTTGGTAAGCAAAGCTTCGAAACCGAAAAACTAATAGGAAATATCGAGGCTTTTGTCACACACATAAAGAAAATGAAGCCGGCGGCGACAAAAGGTACATACATCAAAAAAGTATCTATATCTGCGACAATGAGCCCAGGCGTAGCAGTTAGTATTTAGAAACGATCTATTACTCGATAGTTAGCAATTAGCTGGCAGCCAACTGCTTTACATATTGACAGGTGCAAAGATGAGCAAAAACGTAAAAGGATTATTTCAAGCGGAAATGCAAAGGAAGATTGTCGACGAAGATATCCAGGATTTTTTGGTTGTCAGTATTAAAGGCATAGGTGGTGTTGACAATAACCTGATGCGCGGCGAGCTTAAAGAAAAGGGTATCAGGTTATTGGTGGTCAGGAATTCACTGTTCAAAAAGGCGTTGTGCGATCGCAAGATGGAATCAGCAACGTCTCTGTTCAACGGCCCTTGCACTATTGTTTATGGCGGTGATAGTATCGTTGACGTGGCAAAAGAATTGGTCGAATGGCGCCGCAAGGTTCCAGTGATAGAGATTAAAGGTGCTTTTCTGGATGGTTCGGCTTTAGAGGACAAGGCAGCAGAGCAACTGTCAAAACTGCCAACGCGAGCAGAATTGCAGGGTAAAATTGTCGCTTTGGCCCAGGCACCTGCATCAAGATTGGCCGCCACTTTTATTGCTCCTGCTGGAATTATCGCAGGTTGCATAAAGACTATTATTGAAAAAGCTGAGAAGGAAGCAGCTTAAATTATCAAACGAAGCAGGAGATTTGCAATATTGTTGCCTGTGTGGCTGCCCCTATAACGGGTTAAACGAAACGGTGGAGTTTCGGCTACCGCAAGGCGCTTACTGATAGGAGTTGACTGGAAATGGCTAAAACGGAAGAAAAGGAACAAGCAAACAACAATGCAAAAGAAGATGTAAAAGAGGAAGCAAAAGAGGAGGTAAAAGAAGAGGCAAAAGATCCCAAAAAAGCAAAAGCAGATCAGGGAGCTAAAGAAACAAAGAAATGGAGCAGTGAGATTAAGAAGCTTGGTGATAAAATAGCCGGTCTGAAATTGATGCAGGCCAAAGAGCTTGGTGATTACCTCAAGGACGAATATGGGATTGAGCCGGCTGCCGGTGGCGCTGTTATGATGGCAGGGCCAGTTGCACAAGCCCAAGCTGAGGAAAAGGAAGAGAAAACCACCTTCAATGTAATCCTGAAAGAATACGGTGATAAAAAGATTCAGGTTATCAAAGAAGTAAGAGCTTTGACGGCACTAGGACTGAAGGAAGCCAAGGACCTCGTCGACAATGTTCCCAAACCGGTTAAAGAAGGGTTGAGCAAAGAGGAAGCTGAAGCTGCCCAACAAAAGCTTGAGGCCGTGGGTGCAGTAGTTGAGCTAACCTAAAGAGGAAACATGGAGTATGAATCGAACTCTAAGCTCTGAGGTGCGGGATGCGCTTCACGAAATACGAGATTCTAAATTTATGGGAGAGTCACGTGGTCCGGCACTAATCTTTGGTGTTGGAGAAGTTGTTAGTACATTTATTGTGGGAGATTGGTAATGGTGAAGATTGGTACCGAGCGAGCTGTTCGCAGTTTTGGCAAAGTCCAAGATGCCGTTAAGATACCAGATCTTGTAGCAATACAGAGAAGAAGTTACGAACGCTTTTTGCAGGAAAAGGTGATTCCAACCAAGAGAAAGCGTATCGGGCTCGAAGCTCTGTTTCGCGAGATATTTCCTATTGAAAGTTATGATAAGTCTATGTGTTTGGAATATCTCCACTATGAGCTGGAAAGGCCACGTTATACACCTATAGAGTGCCGGCAACTGCGTTTGACCTACGGCTACCCATTAAAGATATGGTGCAGACTGCGCAGCAAGGATGGTAAAGATGTAACCGAGCAGGGAATATATCTTGGCGAGATGCCGGTTATGATAGGTGG
>JAUWLI010000287.1 GCA_030613765.1 Phycisphaerae bacterium | reverse complement strand
AATAACGCTACCTAAACCACATTAAGGTAGTAGCTAACAGTGGGTCAAGTATACCAACATATTGGTCATATTGTTGTCATGATGGTGCTTCTTGCGTGTTCAGCTTTTTTTTCAGGATCGGAAACCTCCTTTTTCAATCTGACACGCAGGCAAGTAAGTCTTCTTTCGCAATCCAAACACAAACTTCAAGTGCTGGCGGCAAGGCTTCTGAACAAACCCAAGCAATTACTGAGTTGTTTGCTATTTGGCAATATGACGGTCAATGTTCTGTTCTATGCTATCGCCAGTGTCCTTACGGTTAGAATCGGTCGGCAGGTTGGGGCAGGTGCGGCGGCGGTCGCGGCCTTTATTAGTTTTGCTGTTTTGGTTCTGTTCGGAGAAATACTGCCCAAATCGCTGGCGTACGCGAATTCCAGGTCCGTTAGTGTTGTAGCCGCCCTGCCGCTGGTTTTATGCCTTCAAATTTTTGCACCCCTGCAGTTTGTGTTCAGAGTCTTTATAGTAGAGCCTACTCTTCGGCTGTTTTTGGGGCCGTTAAAACCGACCAAGCCAATAAGTACAGGCGAATTCAAATCGCTGATTGAACAAGTGCGAAAACGTGGACTGATCACGGCTGACGAAAATAAGCTTTTGGGTGAGATTGTCGAGCTTGGTTTTCTCAAAGTGCGCCACGTTATGCAGCCACGGGTGGATATGATTGCCTGTAGTGTTACTGACTCTGCCGAATCGGCGAGTAAGAAGATGCTTAAAAACCATCTGACGAAGCTGCCTGTTTACGCTGGGACAATAGATAATATCGTGGGCATGGTATACCTGCGGCAGCTTTTGCTTGAAGGTGAGGCGTTACTGGAGAAGGTTGTTCAGCAAGTACATTTTGTGCCTGAACAAAAGACGGTCGAATCTCTGTTAGAATTTTTCCGCGAAATGGGTACGGACACGGCCATAGTCGTTGATGAATACGGTGGGATTGAAGGTTCGGTGCGTCTGGAGGATATTGCCGAAGAGCTTCTGGGGCCAATTGAAGCTGCCGAGGGTATTGAGCTTGTCGAAACGATAGGACCTTTTGAATATCGGCTGGCAGGTGATATTTCTATTCACGACTGGGCTGAAGCATTTGGCATCGACCCTGAGGAAGCGAAGATTACCACAATTGGCGGTTTGGTAACAACCCTTTTGGGCAAGATACCGAAAAGCGGCGATGTTGCATATTTGCATAATCTGAAGTTTACAGTCGAACGTGTGCGAAAGCACCGAATCAAAACAGTAATATTAACACTCGATGCGGCTGGAAGTAATGATCAATAGCGCAGTCTTAATCTTGATAGCTGTCTTTGCCGTTGTTCTTTCCGGTTTTTTCGCCGGGGCTGAAACCGGTATGTACCAACTGAGCCGGCTTCGCTTACGGCTGGGCATTGAACGAAAGCTGTTATCGTTTGTCATCCTCGGTAAGTGTTTGCGTGACAGGTCGGCCCTGCTTCTTTCGATACTGATTGGCAACAACCTTACACACTACGTCGTCACAAGTATTGTAACGTGGCTATTACTGAGCGAGGTCAAAGCTGCACACGCAGCCGAGCTATTTGCGACGCTTATAGCGGCTCCGATACTATTCGTATTTGGCGAGTTGATACCGAAGAATGTTTTCTTCTATCGAGCCGATTATCTAATGCCCTTCTTTGCACCTGTTCTATTCGTATCCCATAAGCTTTTTACCTGGTGCGGAGCGGTGCCGCTGCTTAAACTCACGTCAGGTATTTTTGCTCGATTAGCAGGTTCGCCCGGCCCATCCAAGACGGTGACAAGCGTTGTACAAAAACATCATATTACAGCAATGATGGCAGAGACCCATGAAGAAGGAATCTTAAGCCCGGTACAGACCGGTCTGATAAACCGTTTAGTTAATATCTCAAATACTGCTATAGGAGCCGTGATGACTCCTATTAACAAGGTTGAGATGGTCGATGCGAATTCTGATAATTCGGTCCTGTTGGACATATTAAAGAGGTGCGCGTTTACCCGTCTGCCTGTCACAGAGAAGCAACGTGCGAATATTGTCGGTTTTATAAATATTTACGAGGCATTAAGCTCGGCAGAGCAGTTTGGTGAGCTACGTAATTTTATAAAGCCTATCCGGAAGCTTGGCGGCAATACGGCGGTAATCGAGGCGATAAATATTATGCAGCGTGAGAACCAAAAAATCGTTTTGGTTACGAGAACCGGTCGCGGGGGACGAGAAAGGCCCATCGGCATCGTAACGATGAAGGATTTGGTTGAGGAGCTGCTCGGCGAGTTAGCAGAGTGGTAAGAATATCCAGAATATAAATAAGATTGAATAATTAGATGTCAACGAAAACTATTAATGCCATCGTTATTTTAGTGCTCTTGGTCCTTTCGCTTGGAATCTTTGCAAATGGCATGACTAAGCCTCTCGGCCGGGATGAACAAATGTACTGCACCGGCGGCGTGCTGTTGGCCCAGGGCAAAATGATTTACAGAGATTTTTCCTACGTGGCCCAACTGCCCTACCACCCATTGCTCTACGCAGCACTTTTTAGGATACTTAACACAAATCACTACTTACTCGTGGGCAGGATGGTTTCCGTGGTCTGTGACGTTCTTGTGATGCTTTGCATTGTCGGCATATATCGGCGCATCTTTGGCAAGTTTGCTGTTTGCGGATTGCTTCTTGGTGTTGCGAGTGCCATCCTGTATGTATTTAATCCTCTCGTCGATTATGCCAACGGTTATGCATGGAACCACGATGTTGTAATCTTGTGTGTTGTGCTTTCTTTCTGGCTGTATATATCCACCGATTTTCAGCAGAAATCAAGATGTTGGCGAATTGCCGTCATTGGCGGGCTGCTCACTTTAGCGACGTGTATGCGGGTAACGACAGCTCTGGTGCAGTTGCTGTTTTTCGCTGCTTTGGTGAGCCAGCCGACCGAGTCAGTGAAGCACAGAATCAAAAACGTACTGCCTTTTTTGATTGCAACGGTTGTTGTTTTGATTTGGCCTGTCTGGGTGATAGCTTCATCGGGGAAGGCATTTTTCCTGAACCTGTTCTGGATACCCAGGCTGTACGGGAAATGGCTGCATGAAATAGGTATGGTACATAACAAATTTGGACTAACATTGAGTTGCATTACGAGACCGGGTTATTTAGTACTTATCGTGATAACGATTTATCTTTGCGTGGTTATGATATGGCAGCGCAGGAAGTTAGCTAAGACCGGCGGCAGGGATCTGTTGTTTGCCGCCCTGCTGGTTTTAGCGTTTTTTATAATTGCTCTGATTCCGCCGACCATGTGGAGACAATACCTTGCAATGCCGGTGCCTTTCATAATAATCAGTTTCGCCTATCCGCTGCTATACCTAAGACAACTTGCCGACAAGGTCAAGGACAACAATCAATTTAAGATAGCTGGTGTTGTAGTAGCTGTCTGCGTGGTTGTGGCGGTCTTCTCATATCCTATTGTTGTGTATAGAACTGTAATGCTCCTTGTCCCGGAAAGCTGGACGCCGATTCAAGTGCATGAAATATCTCAGGATATCGCTAAGAAAACTCAAGAACCAAAGAAAATACTTACCCTGGCCCCCCTATTCGCTCTTGAAGGCGGCTGTGATATTTATACTGAGCTTTCTTGCGGTTCGATTGTGTATCGGATTGGGGACAGGCTGTCTGCCTGGAACCGTGACATCACGCACACAGTAGGCCCAAAAACACTCGCGAAATTAGTGGAAAATGAGCCGCCTTCAGCGGTGATAATCAATGTAGAGAGTAAGAGAATGAAATTCCTCGAAGAGGACCTGATTAAGACAGGAGTCAAACCTGATTGGGAGAGGAAAGTATACAAGTACGGCCCTGTTGTGTATTTTAGACCTTAAATTTTGTCTTTCAAAACAAATGTGTTTTTGATACTTGTTGTTATGTAGGTAATTTTTTACTTAGATACATCATCGATGATTGCTTTCGCTATGTTGTTTATTGCAGTGCGTGTTGTGCCGTTGGTCTTGTTAGCGAGAATGGAAAATAAGTAATCGCCTGCGGGAGTGGTGCAAACCCCTGAGAGAGCCTTTGCGCCCGCTATGTATCCGGTCTTGCCGCAGATTTTGCCCTTGTATTTTTGCTCTTTGAAATATTTGCTAATTGTGCCATCCACCCCCCCTACCGCGAGCGAAGCCTTGTAAAGGGGCCAATCTCTGCCTTTGTATAC
>JAUWLI010000245.1 GCA_030613765.1 Phycisphaerae bacterium | reverse complement strand
CATGTCCTCTTTAACACCGAAAGTCTCAGGCATCTGGGAAAAGACCTGGGCTACATCTAATTCAAAACTGCCGCTTAAACTTGAATCTGATTTTAGAAACTCGGAGAACGAATCGAGTGTGGCAGGGACCATGCCTGTTGCCTGGGCCTTTAGCCAGTCGGCCGTGATATCAAGGTTCTCGATATGTATCATTTTCTGCTGGCGTATCAGTTTGGCCTGGATATCCAGGGTGCCTGTCTTCAAACTGTCACCCTTAAGTAACGGGCCGGTTATATCGAGGTTCTCGGCTTTGATGTTGGCGTTTAGATTTTCAAGTCTGCCGTCTTTCACTTCACTTTTTATGTCTGCCGAGACTTTGCCTTCAGCGTCAAGCTCAACTCCAGCCCATGCAAGAAGTGGCTCTAAAGAACTGAGATCTAAATCATCGACCTTAACAGTCAAATCACCGCTTGTGCCTTTGAAGGTCCAGCCTTTGTTGGTGCCTGGTTTAATTTGACCTTTTGTGCTTATTTTCGAAGCGCTGTCCTGCTTAGCTACAATCATAGACAAATCAAAGTCGGTTCGCTCGCCCGGTGGGCGCAGATTTACCTTCGAGTTTATCTGCGCTATCTCAACAGTTCCAGCCTGTGGGTCCGTCACTTTTAGATTGCCATCTTTGACAACCAGGTCGATTTTATTGATAGGCAAGGCAATTGGTATTGATTGTTTACCTGTCGTCGTCTTTTGCGTAGGCTTCTCGGTCTCTTTTGGCTGACGAGCTTTGAGATTTATCTCTACTCTCGGCTCTTCGATTATTGTCTTTCCTAACGACACACTCCCAAACAAAATGGAGCCATAGTGAGGTTTTGTGGCAATTTGCTTTACCTCAACGGATGTCTGGCCGGAACTGTCGTTAAAACTAACATCAGTAACCTTGATACCTTTCCACCAGCCCATAGAGAGGCTGGCAAAATTTGTTTTGCCGTCGATG
Organism: Phycisphaerae bacterium; assembly: GCA_030613765.1. Next base: position 3,894 of record JAUWLI010000245.1, on the reverse strand, counting down.
GAATTGTTGATTTTGCTCAGTATTATTTCCCGGCCTTTCTCGGATGATACTAAAACAGGTACAAGAATAAACACAAGCACAATCAAAACGACTATGAATACCGATACGAGCTTGAGTATTCTTTTCTTGTTCTTTTTTTGGGGCCTGTCTTTCGGGTTTGTTTGGGTTTGCATGACCTAATCCCCCTAAAAGTTTGTTTCTGAATAAGAAATGGTTTTAACTAAAAAACACATGGGCTCAAAAAAGCAAGGTACTAATGATTTGTGCACTTTTGCCAAAGTCAATCGAGCATAATCTCATCGGATTTCTTTTTGACTACTAAGTCAACCTTGTCGACACATTCTTTGGTGATATCATCGACTTGTTTCTTGCCTTTGTCCAGTTCATCTTCTGTGATAATTTTGTCTTTTTGCTCTTTTTCGAGGTGCTTGTTTGCATCTCTTCTTATATTACGAATACTGACTTTTGCCTGTTCACCCATCTGTTTAGCCTGGCCAACGAGTTGTTGTCTTCTTTCTTCGCTGAGAGATGGAATATTGAGCCGGATGAGCTTGCCGTCCATAATAGGTGCAATGCTCAAATCGCTGTTTTTGATTGCCTTTTCGATATCTTTGACCGAAGAAGGGTCGAATGGCTTAATCACAACCATATCTGCTTGTGGCGTTGCCAGTGTCGCCATCTGTTTCAATGGCGTTGGCGTCCCGTAGTAATCGACCTTCAAATTCTCAACCAGCCCCGTAGATGCCCGTCCTGTCCGAACTACTTTTAATTCATCCTGCAGGAATTCAACCGCCTTTTTCATTTTGGATTCATTATCAGAGACTATCTCTTTTGTAGACATCTATAACTCCATTTCGTTTCGCGTATTTTGTTTCTCGAAATACGCTTCACGCGTCACGAGCTACGGATTAGTGTGCCAACTTGCTCGCCGCAAATGGCCTTCGCCATGTTACCTTTTTTGAAAATATTCAAAACGATAATCGGTATATTATTGTCCCTGCTAAGGCTTACAGCCGAATGGTCCAGGATTCTAAGGTTTTTTTTAAGCACTTCATCGTAGGATAATTCTTCAAACAGCTTGGCTTCTGGATTTTTTACGGGATCATCGCTGTAGACACCATCGACTTTTGTCGCCTTTATCAAAAGGTCCGCATCCAGTTCAGCGGCCCGTAAAGCAGCACAGGTATCCGTGGTAAAGAAGGGATTTCCCGTTCCGGCCGCCAATATCGCTACTCTTCCCAGTTCGAGGTGGCGAATTGCGCGTCTGCGGATAAACGGTTCACACATCGCCGCGACCTCTATTGCGCTCAAGACCCTTGTTGGCTGGCCTGATTTCTCGAGCGTTTCCTGTAGGGCGCAAGCGTTTATGATAGTTGCTAACATTCCCATATAATCGGCAGTATTTCTTGGGATATGGCTGGCTTGGGAGAAACTTTCTCCTCTTATAAAATTACCGGCACCGACAACAACTGCCACCTGTGGCCCGAGTTTGCATATCTCCGATATCCTGTTAGCTAATGACTCAAGTGATGAGCCGTCAATACCAAATTTACCGGGCCCGCAGAAACTTTCCCCTGATAGCTTCAGCAGCACGCGATTATATTTGCTCTTTGCCATGTATTTGCGATCTCATTTTTCATACATCGACTGAGGTACGATTCTTAGCCAACTTCAAATCGGACATATCTTTGTATTTTGGCTTCTCCACCCGCTTGTTTGGCTGCTTCAGTGAGAACTTGCTCAACTGATTTGCTGTTGTCTTTGACAAATTGCTGATGTAAAAGGCAGTTTTCAGCAAAAAACTTCTTCATTTTGCCTTCCACGATTTTATCTATTATATTTGCAGGCTTATTTTTAACCTGCTCAACGAAAATAGCTTTTTCCTGTTCGATCATTTCAGGATCAATTCCATCTTTATCCAGAGATAGCGGCTTGGTCGCGGTAATGTGCATCGCTATATCGGATGCTGTCTGCTTTAGCACATCCGCAGCCGCGGTCGCTTCATCACCGGTTTCAATCTGAACCATTGTGCCGACTTTTTCATTGAAGTGAATGTATGTACTTATAAGCCCCGGACCGTCGAGCTTGTATTTTGCAAAGTCACCGACTTGTGTTTTCTCGCCGGTCTTGCTGACAGTTTCAGTCAGGATATCGTTGAACTTCTTTCCATCAACGATTGTTTCCAGGATATTGTCGACCCCTTCATCAGCCGCACACGCCAGGGCAGCGTCGGCCAGTGTTTTTGCTGCGGCTACAAAGGCATCGCTCTTGGCTACAAAGTCGGTCTCGCAGCAAAGCGTTGCCATCGCAGCCACCTTGCCGCCTTCACTCATCTTGCTGACAACTGTCCCCTCTGAAGTTTCTCGTTCAGCACGTTTGGCTAAAGTTGCAAGACCCTTTTTTCTTAGTATCCCCATAGCTTGCTCGACATCCCCGTTTGCTTCTTGCAGGGCCCTTTTGCAGTCCATCATCCCTTGGCCGCTCATCTTTCGCAGTTCCATCACCATCGAAGCTGAAATCTCTGTCATCTTAAAATCTCCTGTCTTGTATTGCGTTGTTTGTTTACGCCAAACCAAATACGCACAACGCGCTATGGGGTGGACTGCTCTGGTTCCTGCTGCTCAGTTTCACCTTTTTGTGCCGGCTCTGCAGTTGGTGTTGGTGTTTCCTCTTTTGGTGGTGTCACCTCGGCAGCGGCAACGGTTTCTGCTTCAGCTTTATCCGCACGAGCCAGGCCAGGCCTTTTCGAGCGGACTCGCCTCGGTCGTTGCGTCGGTTCCGGACGAGCCGAAACCATCGTTTTGCCAATCGCCACGGCGTCGGCCAGCTCGTTTAGTATCAGGTCAATCGCTCGGATCGAATCATCATTCGCCGGAATCGCCACATCCACCGTGTCAGGATCTGAATCCGTATCGAGAAGTCCAACCGTTGAAATCCCCAGCTTTTTGGCCTCACACAGAGCAAGATATTCCTTTTTAGCATCAATCACTACAACGACACCCGGCAGCCGAGACATGTTTCGAATGCCATCCAGATTACTTTTTATCTTTCGCATCTCGCGTTTCAGCCTCGAGGCCTGTTTTTTACTCTCACTCTCAAGTGTTCCATCTTCCTGCATAGCCTCCAACTGTTGCAGTCTCTGCAGTCGAGACCGAATAGTCCTGAAGTTGGTAAGCATCCCGCCGAGCCACCGCTCAGAGACGTAGTGCATCCCGCACTTGTTTGCAACAGCCTCAACTGCCTTTTGTGCCTGACGCTTCGTGCCTACGAAAACTACATCTTTACCCGAGGAAACCACTTCAGCAAGAAGCTTTCGAGCTATCAGCAGCCCCTTTAAGGTCTTTTTCACATCGATAATATGAATATTACCGCGCTTTGCAAAGATAAACGGGGCCATTTTGGGATTCCATCGGCTTACGCTGTGCCCAAAATGCACCCCTGCGTTAATCAGTTCACGAGCCAGTTCTTTAGTCACAAAAACCTCCAAATATTTTATAAAACTTCTCTCATCCGCCACATACGGACAGCCAAATCACGGAAATTAATGCAAAACGCATAAAATGTCAAGAATTTATGTCAAGAATTTTTGCTAAATCTAATGTTGTACGATATTTGGGCAATATTACATTTTCAGCTTATTCGCAACCAAACATGCTTTATGCCCCACAATATTTGTTTTGGCAGTGTGTCTTGCCAGGCACCGGACGCTTCAGGAAGTATACTGGCCTATTGTGGAATGCAACCGGCCTTTCCGGATAAATTAAGGCCAGGGGCAGACTCCGGCTAAAACAAAGGGCTAAAAATATCACCCTGATAAAATAACTCCGGGCGAAAGCCGTGCCAGGCATAAATAAAGTGAAGATTTATCCAATACTAATCCGCTGCTTCCTGTTC
>JAUWLI010000030.1 GCA_030613765.1 Phycisphaerae bacterium | reverse complement strand
ACTTATGCCTCTGCGCCCTTTGTGTCTTTGCGGTGATAAATGATTCATAGGTTGCGATACAATAACGAATCATAATCAATATTAACCTACTGATATTAAAAAAGATGTTATCCCTCAATGTTTGATGCATAATTGATTCATTGCTAACCCTCTATTTTTTCAAGCTTTTCCTTATTTTGTGATTCAAGCATGTATCAATTAGCCCACTTCCCTGTTTCTGGAACAATACTCAACTATTCATAATAACAAGCATTATCCTGTACGGACTGTGCTTTGGTCCGTTTTTTGCTCTAACAAAACACATCTCATCTGAAAAAGTTTTTCTCCGCGTTCTTAGCATCTCTGCGGTGAAACCGATGTTTTGCCAACAGCCGAAATTTTGGAGACCCCTATGAATGATTCCTCAAAAAATGAGTATCTGGGCGAATTACGTGCCAGAGTTGTACCTAAGGGACCCTTTAACGTGACTCCTTTATTCGTTGAGAAGGCTAAGGGTGCTGTAGTCTATGACGTGGAGGGCAGGGAGTTAATCGATTTTTCCGGTGGCATCGGCGTGATGAACGTAGGGCACTGCCACCCAAAAGTAGTGGCAGCGATCAAGGACCAGGCAGAGAAGTACACCCACACCTGCTTCCATGTAGTCATGTATGAACCCTATGTGGAATTGGCCGAGAAGCTTTGTGCACTCACTCCCGGCTCTTTTTCAAAGATGGCAATGTTCGCCAATAGTGGTGCCGAAGCTGTGGAGAACGCGGTGAAGATTGCCAGGTATTATACCAAGAGGCCTGCAATAATTGCCTTTGAGAACGGCTTTCACGGTCGCACACTTTTAACTATGACCCTTACAAGTAAGGTTATGCCTTATAAGCTCGGGTTTGGTCCATTTGCGCCAGAAGTCTATCGCATGCCATATGCATATTGCTATCGCTGTCCATTTGGCCTCAAGTACCCGGACTGTGATGTAACTTGCGCTGATTATCTCAAGGAGTTTTTTGTCAGTAATGTGGCCGCTGAATCCACTGCGGCCCTTGTGGTAGAACCCATCATGGGAGAGGGAGGCTTCATAACGCCGCCTCAGGAGTATTTTTCCAAACTTAACAGGATTTGCCAGGACAACGGGATCGTATTTGTTGCTGATGAGATCCAGTCCGGCATGGGGCGAACCGGCAAGATGTTCGCCATGGAGCACTGGGGTGTGGAGCCCGATCTCGTTACAGTTGCCAAGAGTCTTGCTGCAGGTATGCCATTAAGTTCGGTTGTGGGGAAAAAGGAAATGATGGACGCACCACATGTTGGCGGTCTGGGTGGAACTTACGGCGGCAATCCAGTTTGCTGCCAGGCAGCGCTTGCCGTATTAGATATCTTTGAAGAGGAAAACCTGCTCCAAAAGGCCGAAGTCCTGGGCAAAAGGCTAAAGGAGCGCTTCGATTCCCTCCAACAGCAGTTTGAGATCATTGGTGATGTCCGCGGTAAAGGCCCCATGCTGGCTTTAGAGCTGGTAAAGGACCGGGAGACAAAGGAACCTGCGGCTGATGAGGCCAAGGCCCTGGTGAAATTTTCCTATGAAAAGGGATTGATTCTACTTTCTTGTGGTAACTTCGGTAACGTTATTCGCACGCTAATGCCATTAGTCATCACTGATGAACTCCTGGAGAAAGGCCTTGCAATCATGGAGGATGGCTTCGCAAGCATCTCCAAATGAATATTAAGGCGGAACCCGGGATAATGCTGTGTCTCCTACACGGAAGTAACGTGACTGGGGAAATCATGCGCGACAGGACTGGGTATTATAGGGGTTACAGTTAATTCTGACGATACGTGATGAAGCTATTTACAAACTGAAACTGAAATAAGAAGAGAAATGGCGCCGAAAAATAGGGAAACATCCTTTTTCACACTTTTGAAGGGAGCGCTCAATCCGGCATTCAGCTATCTGGTTTTTGTGAGTCAAACAGAAGAAAGAAAAAACACCGACTTTGATGAAGTTCTCGATGTGCTCAATCGGCTAAGAATTAAAGCCTTAGACCGAAAATTCTATCTGGATGAGGCCATGGGTCAGGCCTACCTGAAAGTGAAGCTGAAAGTGAAAAAGCTCGAATTAGGCGAGCATGAACAATTGGGAAGCCTTCTGCCAAAGGATGTTACATATTACTTTTATAGAAGCAAAAAGGAAGATTGATTTTGAAAATTCTTACTTAGAGTAAGGGTGCAGGCGGATGTACGAAAACAAATTGTCATTCTCTATCGTACACATTATAAGCATGATCTTCCAAAACTAATTACTCGCTTATTTTACACCGATTGTATTTGCATTGTATTTAGAACTTGTTGGCAAGTCCCCTCATCAATGAAGGTGGAAGTCTGCAGGGGGTCTCGCCACGTGGAAACCAACCTTATTATAGAAAAAGTAGGTATGTTATGATGCGAAAATTTTTTTTAACAGTAATGATCATTGGTCTTATGGTGTGCTTTTCATTCTCGACGGCATTAGCCGAAAAGCCCATTCTAATCGGTTCGCCTCTTCCACTCACCGGGCCTTACGCCAGTGATGGTGAGCAAATGAAGATGGCGCTGGAAATGGCCGTGGAAGAATACAATACGGCAGGCGGGCTTTTGGGTCGCAAGATCAAGATCAAGTTCGGCGACGTGGGAGGTCTCGAAGCGGAGAAAATCAGGGCTGTGGGTGAGAGGCTTATTGGAGCCGGTGCCAATGTTATTATTACCGGTTACGACGATGGTGGTGTTGACACCAAAGTCTTCGGTCAGTACGATGTTCCCTACCTGCACGGCAATGCCATGACGCTATGCACCGCGCCGGTGGCCAAGCATCCTGATAAATATTGGAACTGTTTCCAGTATACCTACAACGACGTTGCCTACGGCATCAACGCCATTAATAACCTGTTTACCGTGCCCAAAAAGATGGGCTGGACGCCACCCAATAAAAACATTGCCATTATCAAGGTAGATTATGCTTACAACATAATGCCTGCCGATGTGTTCGCCAAACGCGCAAAGAAGCTGGGGTATAAAGTGGTCGTGGATGAAACGGTTCCCTTTGGCGTTGCCGAATGGGGTCCGATTCTATCCAAAATCGAGTCCAAGCAGCCGGCGTACGTTACCTTCTGGCATCTGGATCCCACTGATGCCGCCCGGTTCATAAAGCAGTTTGTCGACCGTTTTGGCCCCGACGGAATAAACTCCTTAGTCTGGATGCAGTATACTCCCTCCATCCCCGAGTTCCTGGAGTTGGCCGGTAAATCGGCCGACGGTCTGGTATGGGTGGCCGGAGCCCGGGAGTTTGGGAAGAAATACGAGGACTACCGCAAACGCTGGATCGCTCGATTCAAGAACGAACCCGCCGGACTATACTCCATCGCCACCCGAGACGGCTTCGACATGTGGGCTAATGCCGTAAAGCGGGCAGGATGCGTGGAATGTTATCGCGAAATTGCCAGACAGCTCCGCGAGGCGGTTCACGAGGGAATAGCCGCCATCTACGTCTTCAACCCCACTGATCAGTCAGCCATCCAGGGAGAGCATCTGTTCCCGCTTGTATGGATTCAGATCTGGGACGGCAAGCACATCCAGATGGGACCTAAAAGCTTCAAAAAAGTTGACTACCGCAAGCCGCCCGGGCAGCCTGCGGCTGTCCCATGCCTGATGAAATCGTCCCTGCCTCACCGGCCATCTCGGGCAAACCGCGAGAAGGTATCTTCGGACCGGATGAGTGATAGGGTAATTCGAGTTCCCTGCACAGCCGGTTATATGGGCTGATGGAGATAATTGAGGCGTAAGGCATAATGCATAAGGTACGAGGAAAAACCTTTTTCTCCCCTGAGCTTTACGCCTTATGTCATACGCCATATTCCATAAGATACTTGCCAAAAGGAGAAGAACATGAACAGTCTGACCAACCGGAATTTTGTACACCTTCAGGATTTTACCTGTGAGGAATTGCTACGTATTCTGGATACCACAAAGGAATTGAAGCTGGAGGTGCAGCGCGGGATTTTCCATCCTTATCTCAAAGGAAAGTCTCTGGGTATGATTTTCGACCAGGCATCCACAAGAACACGGATATCCTTTGAACTCGGCTTTCAGCAATTGGGAGGATACGTACTTTATTTAAAGCCCGGCGAGATACATCTGGGCAAAAAGGAAAGCATCGGCGATACGGCCAAAGTCCTCAGCCGTTTTCTGAATGCAATCATGATTCGCTGGAACAATTACAAAGAGTTAAAGGAATTTGCCGACCTTGCAGATGTTCCCGTTATTAACGCCATGACAGAGAGCAATCATCCATGCCAGGCCCTGGCCGACGTCTATACAATGATGGAAAGATTCGGAAAGTTGGAAGGGCTGAACGTAACTTTCTTTGGAGATCGAACTCAACCTGCACATTCCCTGGCCCTTATTTGCTCGAAACTCGGCATGTATTATACACACTGCGCACCAAAAAAATACTGGATCCAGTCTGAATGGACAGACTTATACGAAATGAATAACAAAGTTTCAGACGGTCGGTTCTTGCAGACAGAAAACATTGATGAAGCCACTCAAGACTGTAACTGTGTGTATACCGATGTCTGGTGGTGGATCGGCCAGGAGGAGGAAGAATCTGAAAGACGAAACGCCTTTGCACTATACCGCGTCACCACTGATATCCTACAAAAATGCGACAGGAATGTAATATTCGAGCATTGCCTGCCAGCCGGAAGAGGAACGGAAGTCACCGATGACGTTATGGATGGACCGCATTCGGTGGTTTTCGACCAGGCGGAAAACCGGATGCACACCGAAAAGGCGCTTATGGCCCTAATTATGGCTTAACCACGGAAATCCACCTGTTTATCTACTATTTACAGCTATAATTCCCGCGGAGTTTTTTCATTGGTGGATTCGCCCTTTCTTTTGAATAGGGAAACGTAGCGTGGATTAAGGAGCGAAGCGAGGATAATTGGGATTCTCTCGTATTATGGAGGTCTATTGTAGATAATCGGGAAAACTCAATAAAAAGAGGATAGAACCATGTATGAAGAGTTGGTAGTGGTCGCGTTGGGGGGCAATGCCATTAAACAGGCCGACGAGAGGGGAACCACCGAAGAGCAGTTCGGCAACGTCGACAGGACGGCGCGGGAGATCGCCCGTATCTGCAAGGCCGGTTTTCTGCAGGTCGTCACCCACGGCAACGGACCCCAGGCTGGAGCCCTGTTGATTCAGCAGGAGGAGGCGAAGGAGCTGGTTCCGCCCCAGACTCTCGCCTGCTGCGGCGCCATGACGCAGGGACAGATCGGGTGGATGCTGCAGAACAGGATTTCCTACTGGCTGAACCGGGAGGAACTGCCCTACCCGGTCAGTACCATAATCACCCAGGTTGTCGTCGCCGGAGACGATCCGGCCTTCGAGGATCCGAACAAACCGGTGGGACCTTTCTACACCGAAGAGGAAGCGTCCCGCCTGGAAAGGGAAAGGAACTACACATTGAAGGAAGTCAAGCCGGGAGTTGACAAAGGATGGCGTCGCGTCGTTCCTTCTCCCGAGCCGATAGCCATCTTCGAAGGGGAATCGATAAAAACGCTTCTCGAAATCGAGGCCCTGGTCATTGTCTCGGGAGGCGGCGGAATACCGGTTGTCAAGGCGGACGACGGCGGTTATGCGGGCGTCGACGCCGTGGTGGACAAGGATCGCTCGGCCGTCAAGCTGGGACATCTTTTGAAGGCCGACTACCTGCTTATTCTGACGGACGTCGAAAGGGCCTATCTCGATTTTGGCAAGCCCGCGCAAAAGGCACTCGATAGAATTACCGCAAACGAGGCGGAAGAGTATCTGAAGGAAGGCCATTTCGGCAAAGGATCCATGGCTCCGAAGATCGAGGCGGCCGTCCGTTTCGTGCGCGGAAAGGGAAAGGAAGCCATCATCACCAGTCTGGACAAGGCCCTGGACGCCTTGCAAGGAAAAACAGGCACTCGTATTGTCAGCGGGAAATAGGAGCGTCTCTCCAACTGGAACGGAACTCTGAACATTCTTCGGCTCGGATGCTGAATTTGCCGAGAGTAAAACCGTCAAGATCGAAATATGTGGAAATTTTACGGGTTGAAAACTTTTCTGGACATCTTTAATCAAACAAAAAAAGGAGGAAGCATGAAAGACTACAAGCAAGCAATAGAATACGCCGATCGCTGGATGGGTATTATCCAAGCGGAAGAAATCGACGCCGATACGGCCAAGGCCGTCGCCACCGAAACCGTCGACAACTTCGTCAACCATTTCAACGCCGGATGGGTGGACTACCGAAAGTCGGTTACCGAAGCCGGCGACTACGCCGGTACCGAATGGCGGGGCAAGGGGATCAAATTCTACGACGTCTTCGGCAACGAATACATCGACTGCCTGGGCGGATACGGAGCGCTGGATCTGGGCTGGTCCCATCCCGAAGTGGTGGAGGCGGTACGCGCCCAGGCCGGCCGCTCCGGAGTCCCCAGCCAGGAACTGATGGATCCCCTGAGAGGCGTTCTGGCGAACCTGCTTTCGCAGATCACGCCGGGGGATATCGACCACGCCTTTTTCGTGGCCAGCGGGACCGAGTCGATAGAGGGAGCCCTTAAAATTGCCAAACTTCATACGAAAAAGCACAACTTCATTTCCACGGTCAAGGCGTTTCACGGCAAAACCCTGGGATCACTCAGCGTAATGGGAAAGAAGGACTTTCGCGCGCCTTTGCAGCCCTTCGGCGGTCAGACCTTTTTCGTGCCTTTCGGCGACGGCGACGCCTTAGAAAAACAGCTCGAGATCTGCGAGACGGTCGGCATCGACATCGCGGGATTCATCGCCGAACCGATCCAGGGCGAAGCCGGGGCCATCGTGCCGCCGGACGGCTACTGGCAAAAGGTACGCGAAGTCTGCAGTTCCTACGGCATTCTGCTCATCGTGGACGAAGTACAGACCGGCCTCGGTCGAACCGGCAGACTTTGGGGCATAGACCACTGGGGCGTTGTTCCCGACATTCTGTGCACGGCGAAGTCCCTCGGGGGCGGTGTAATGCCTATCGGGGCCTTCATGGGCAACGGGAAGTTATGGAAGGCTTTCGAGGATCCCAATCCTTTCATCCATACCACCACGACGGGGGGAAATCCCATGGCCTGTGCCGCCGCCATCGCCACCATCCGGGTGATTATTCGCGACAATCTGCCGCAGTTGGCGGCCGAGAACGGAGCGTACTTCATTGCGCAGCTCGAAAAATTCGCCGGGGAGTTTCCCCAGGTCTACGATAGAATTACGGGGAGAGGACTGCTTATCGGTCAGCATTTCAAGAACGTCGAGGTCGGCTACAAGGTGGCGGCCGGCTTGTACAAACGCAAGGTGTTGGTGGCCGGAACCCTGATCAACGCCCATACTATCCGTTTCGAACCCGCGCTCATTATCACGCGCGCTGAGATCGACGAAGTGCTCAACCGGCTCAGGGATACCGTCCAGGAAGTTGCCAGAGGGATTTAACGCCATGATTTCAATCCGTCGCAATACAACGGAACGATATAATAACTTGCAGGCCGCATGCAAGCGAGAGGATTCTCTCATAATTGCTCGCGTTGGTGAGTTTTGATGGAGCAACCGATATTAATGTAATTGGAAGGAGACTGATATGAAATTATTAAGAGTAAATTTGACAACCAAAAGCATCGATACCCGGGAGGTTCCGGAAGAATATGCCTGCCTTGGTGGGCGAGCACTGACTTCCAGCCTGATCAACAGTGAAGTGCCGGCCGCCTGCGATCCCCTGGGACTGGAGAACAAGCTTGTATTTGCACCCGGTTACCTGAGCGGCACGCCGTTGATCAACACCAGCCGTCTTTCAATCGGAGCAAAGAGCCCGCTCACCGGCGGAATCAAGGAGAGCAATGTCGGCGGCACGGTTGCGGCTGCGCTGGCGAATCTTGGGATCACGGCCCTGATTGTTGAAGGTCAGGCTGCCGAAGGTGCGTATTATTTCCTTAAGATTGATGCCGGCGGTGAGGCCTCACTGCTGGATGCCCGGGAAAGCAGAGGGATGCGAACCTATGCGTTGGTTGAGAAGCTGACCGCAACGTATGGTGAGAAATGCAGTATCACTTGCATCGGCCCGGCAGGAGATTTTCAATTGTCATCCGCTTCAATCCAAACCACTGACCTGGACGGCCGACCCTGTCGAGCAGCCGGCCGAGGTGGATTAGGGGCTGTTATGGGGTCAAAGGGGCTCAAGGCGCTGATCGTTGACAGAAAAGGCAAAACACCCGATCCGTTGGCTGAGCCGGACGCATTCAAAACGTGTGCCAGAGCCTATGCAAAAGCGGTCAAAGCGGACGAATTCAGCGGTGAAATCCTACCTGAATTGGGTACAGCTTGTCTTGTTGAGCCGATCAATGGTGCCGGGGCTTTCCCCACCTGCAACGCCCGCAAGGGCCAATTTGACGGCGTTGAAAAAATCAGCGGTGAAACCATGGCCAAAGTGATCAAAGAACGGGGGGGGAAAACCACCCACAAAGGGTGTGCCCAGTGCATCATCGACTGTTCCAATGAATACGTCGACGCGCAGGGCAAATACATCACTTCTTCTCTGGAGTATGAAACCCTCTGGTCCATGGGGGGGATGATCGGCAATGATGATCTGGATTCAATCGCAAAGCTTGATTTTCTCTGTGATGACATCGGCCTTGACACCATGAACACCGGTGTGGCCGTCGCCGTGGCAATGGATGCGGGCTATAAATCCTTCGGTGATGGGGCCGCGGCCATTGAAATGGTGGAAGAGGTCTCCAAAGGTACTGAGTTCGGCAAAATTATCGGCAATGGGCCCGATGCGGTAGGTAAACATTTCGGCCATGATCGGGTGCCGACTGTCAAAAGGCAAAGCATAGCGGCCTACGATCCAAGGGCAATCCAGGGCATGGCCGTCACTTATGCCACTACTCCTATGGGTGCTGACCATACCGCCGGCTGGGTGGTGGATCAGAACCTGGCCGACTTCGGGGGAACCCTGGATCCTTTGTCGGCCGAGGGCCAGGTCGAGGCGTCCAGGGATACACAGTTGCACATGGCCGCCGTCGACAGCATGGGAATCTGCGATTTTGCCCAAACCGGTCTGGCGGCCCCGGGCGGAATTGAAAACGTTTATGCTATGGTTTCCGCCAAATCCGGACAGCCGTTCGGAGAAGATGACTGGGGCTCACTGGGCGGTCGGGTGTTAAAAGCAGAGCTCGATTTTAACAAAAAGGCCGGATTTACCGCCAAAGACGACCGGCTGCCCAAAATGTTCTACGAAGAACCGCTTCCCCCCCACAACTCGGTAGTGGTGGTCAGTGACGAACAAATGGATTCAACCTTCGATTTTTAACGGACTATTTTTCAATTTAATCAGAATCGCAGGCAAAATAAAACGGCTCTAAAATTGCAAGAAAAATTCCGGCTTATATTCAAGACGCGATAAAGGTCGCATACGCATAGTATGCGGCCCTTACCTGCATCGGAGTACCCATATGGCCAGGGTAATCGTCAAACTGTACGGAACCCTTAGAAAAAAAATTGAACACTATGATTCAGCAAAGGGTCTTGATGTTGAGATCCAGGATGGCGCCAGTATCGCCGATCTTGTTGCCCATCTTGGAATCCCCGAATCAAAAATCGGTTTTATTTCGGCAAACGGCTGCATTGTCAAGGCCGGCAGCGCCGTGGAGGACGGCACTGTGATTAAGGTTTTTCAGCCGATTTTCAGTGGATAGACAGAAGGCAAAGTAGATGGTTGCCGCCGGCACGTAACCCCGACAAACAACCAAAATAATTTGACAAAGGAGAAAATTATGGAAGGAACTTATCAGTATGGTGGGTGGGTACTCTTTGGTTTAGCAGTTTATATAATGGCAGTCCTTTATATTGGTTGGTATGCGTCAAAACGCGTTAAAACCACTGCCGACTTTTTGGTTGCTGGGCGTCGTTTGGGAGTATTTTTCTGTACTGGCACTCTTTTTGCGACCTTCGCGAAAATTCGCTAATGACGAAGTGAAAACGCGGGTGGAAAAGCGGCTGGAGATGCTGGGTCTTGATGGGACTTTCCTGCTGGTGATCCACGACCAGTCTGAAGCACTGGTCTGCAGCGACCGCCTGGCGGTGATGCACAGAGGATAGGTGGTTCAGTTCGGAACTCCCGAGGAAGTGTACGATTTCCCCCTGGATGAGGTTGACGGCGCCGAGGAACTCTGCCATGAACTTGCTTTTGGGAAGGAGGTGATCCTTATGCGTAACTGACGCTCAAGGATAAACGGCATGACTCTCGTAAACAAAAAACCAACATTATAAAGAGGAGGATTGAGAAGCTATGAAATTTAAAGATTCGTTAATCAAAGTTGTATTGGTGGTTGTTTTGGTAATGGCGTTCTCTTTTGAGGCTACTGCTGCTGGGACGAAGTGGAGGTTGCAGCATTCATGGGGGGCAGCCGAGAATCACTTTTTTGAGCACTATGCCAAAATCGTTAAAGAAATGTCTGGTGGCGAAATTGAAATCAAGGTGTTTGCAGACGGCGAGCTGGTGAATGTGGAAAAGCTTTGCGACGCAGTAGCGGCTGGTACGCTTGAGATGGGACATACGCATCCCGATTATCAGATGGGCTCAGTCCCTGTGGGTGAGCTGGAAAGTGCTCCTTATTTATTTGGAAATCTGAAAGAAGAAATGGCTGCCATTTACAGGTATGGCCTGGGCGACATCTACAAGGAGGCTTTTGAAAAAAGATACCGTATTAAGGTTCTTGGGTTTCAGGCAGATGATTGTGGTGCATTAATGTTTACCAAAGAGGTCAACAGCCTCAAGGACATGAAAGGGATAAACATAAACATTCTGGACCCTTATGCTACCTTTTTGAACGAATTGACAGGCGCTTCCTCTGTCTATATGGGACCTGAGGAACTCTACACAGCCCTTTCCCGAAACGTAATTCAAGGGGTTGAATACGGAGGGGCAAAAGCCATGTATGACATGTCCCTGCACGAGGTAACAAAGAGTTTCCTTCTCCCCAGACACCAGGTCGCCTATTTCCCCTTTTATTTTATTAACAAAAGAGCATGGGAAAAACTGCCGGCCAATCAGCAGGCAATTCTTGTGAACGCTGTCCAGGCGAATACGATATACATGGCGTCCTTTTATGCTGAGAAAGAGCAGGAAGCGTTGAAAACAATGGCGGATAAACATGGCATTAAGGTCACCCACCTGCCGGAAGAGGATGTACAGACCATTACCAAGAAGTCTGTCGAATGGATCAAGAATGACTTTGCAAAGAAAGGGCCGTTTTGCAAGAGAGCAGCTAATGCTGTTTTGAAAGCTATGAAAGACTTCGGACGACTCGAGTAAAAGCTTGTATAAAGACCCGATTAAAGGAAAGCGGTCTTGTGGGTGAGCATAGCTCACCCACACACTTTTATGCGATTGAGGCTGTGTCATGGCTTTAGGCGACCGGTATTTATTTTAGATATGACACAATCTCCCGATGGCCATCTCGGATTTGAAGTGTAATTTCACGAAGGCAGGAGTAACATGGACAAACTAAGAAAAGCAGTCTGGTTTATAGACAGCCTGGGCAGTGGAGCGGCGAATTGTGTCAAGTGGTTTATATTCATTTTTGTGGTTATTACCCTTTTTGATGTGGCGTTAAGATATTTCTTCCAAGCTCCGACCCTATGGGCCCGGGAGTTGGTTGCACTGCTGTTTGGCCCCATGTGGATGCTGACTGGCGCCTACCTTTTAATAACCGATGAGCAGGTACGAATGGATCTGGTTTTCCACCGTTTCAGTACCAGGAAAAAGGCCATTTTTGATTTGATCACATTCACGCTTTTTTTCTTTTATTTCGGGGCAATCGTATTCTACGGATGGCAGGACTGGTGGAGTTGCCTCATTAATAACGAACACTCTAGATCAGTTTGGAGACCTGTGCTGTGGCCTTTCAAATTAGCGATACCTGTAGGTGTTTCCTTACTGCTGATTGCAGGGATAGCCAAGTATATTCGCGACTTGTATGTAGCGATTACCGGGAGGGATTGGAATGGGAATTGAATGGATAACAATATTAATGTTTGGCAGTATGTTGCTGTTGCTGCTGACAGGCTTCCCTATAAGCTACGGACTGGGAGCTATCGCCATGGTATTTTCTCTGTGGTTATGGGGGCCGCAATCCCTTTTCATGGCCTATCTGGCAGCAGTGAGTACGGTGAATTATACTGTTTTGGTTTGTATTCCCATGTTCGTATTCATGGGCATGCTGCTGTATTATTCCGGCATAGCCGATGACCTCTTTACGACCTTTCAGTATTGGCTGGCTCCTATACCGGGTGGTCTGGCTTCGGCTACAGTGGGTGTCTGCACGATGATTGCAGCCCTCGTGAGCTCTGAAGCCGCCGGCACGCTAACCATGGGAAGGATCGCTCTCCCCCTGATGCGCAAGCGAGGTTATCAAAAAGAAATCGCTACCGGATGCATCCAGGCAGGAGCCGCTCTCGGATTTCTTGTCCCGCCAAGCTGCATCGCAATCCTTTATGCTGTTATCGCAAAGGAGTCCATAGGCAGACTCTTCCTTGGCGGGGCTATACCTGGACTGCTGCTGGCTGTAATGTACATCATTTATATCACGATACGATGCAGTCTCCAACCGCATATCGCCCCCCCTATACCAAAGGAGGAAAGACCTTCACGGAAAGAAAAAATAAAAAGCCTTAAATACCTTATCATGCCGTGTGCCATCATATTTTCGGTTATCGGAACAATTATGATGGGACTAACCACGCCTGTTGAGTCCTCTGCGATCGGTGCCCTGGGAGCCATGATTGCTGTTGCGATTAAAAGGAGGCTTAGCCTAAAGCTTATAAAAGACGCGCTTATGGATAGTGCAAAGCTTACGGCGATTATGATGTGGATATTCATGGGAGCGATAACGTTTGGTCAAATCTATGATGCGCTGGGAGCCAAGGAGATCATACATACAGTGACGCATGCTCTCCCACTTGGACCGTGGGGCGTTCTGATTATGATACAATTGACCTTCTTCATTTTAGGGATGTTCATGGATGATACAGCGATTCTGTTCATTACCATGCCTATATATATCCCTATTATCAATGAGCTGGGATTCAATCCAATATGGTTTGGCGTTCTTTACATTATCAATATGCAGATGGCCTACATGACTCCCCCTTTCGGATACTGCCTGATGTTGATAAAGGGAGTGGTACCGCCGGATATAACAATGGGGGATATATACCGATCAGTCGTTCCATTTGTAATAATACAAGGAGTGGCCCTTGCTCTGATTATGCTATTCCCTGAACTCGTGCTCTGGCTTCCAAGAGTTATGCTCGGGGGAGGATAAAACACGCCTGATGGATGAAGCCTGGAAGAGATTGAAGTTTCATTAATATGGGGTTGAAGCGCCGGCGTTTGCAGGGAATGCCTTTGTAATCACCGACCAATCGAATCCAACGCCGGTAATGGAGTATTTATAAGTAAATGTCAACAACGCTGAGCAGTACACCCCGTGAAGACGGCTTCCGGATGCCCGGTGAATTTGAGCCGCACGAAGGCTGTTGGATGCTATGGCCCGAACGGGGCGACACGTGGCGCCTGGGCGCAAAACCGGCCCAGGCCTGTTTCGTCAAGGTCGCCGAGGCCATATGCGCATTTGAACCGGTGACTATCGGCGTCAACCACCGCCAATGGGAAAATGCCCGTGCTGCTCTGGCAGGAGCAATCCAGGTCGTAGAGATATCGTCAAACGATGCCTGGATGCGGGATGTGGGCCCCACATTTGTAGTTAACAATGAAGGCCTGGTTCGCGGTGTAGATTGGGAATTCAATGCCTGGGGCGGTTTAAAGGGCGGATTGTACTTTCCCTGGGATCAGGACCTTCTCGTGGCCAGAAAAGTTCTTGAGATAGAACGTCTTGATCGCTACAGTCCTCCGCTCATACTGGAAGGCGGCTCCATACATGTGGATGGCGACGGGACACTGATAACAACAGAGGAATGCTTGCTGAATCCGAACCGTAACCCCGGCCTTTCGAAGCAAGAAATAGAAGATCATTTGAAAGCCTATCTTAGTGTTGAGAAGATCATCTGGTTTAATAAGGGCGTTTACATGGACGAAACTGACGGGCATGTTGACAACCTGTGCTGTTTTGTCAAACCTGGTGTCGTTGTGTTGTTGTGGACAGACGACACCTCAGATCCCATGTACGAAATCTCCAGAAACGCCCTTGAAATATTATCAAAAACAAGGGATGCTAAGGGTAGGAAAATTGAGGTTTACAAGATTCACCAGCCCGGGCCTCTGTTCATGACAAAACAGGAGAGTTTAGGAGTTGATTTCAGCAAAGGCGCTCTTCCAAGAGAAGAAGGGGACAGGCTGGCCGGTTCTTATGTGAATTTTTATATAGCAAACAAGGGTGTTATAGTGCCCCTGTTCAATGATCCCCATGACAAAGCGGCCTTAGAAACCATCCGGCATCTCTATCCGGATAGAGAGGTTATCGGCATTCAGGCACGCGAGCTTTTACTTGGCGGTGGGAACATCCACTGCATTACTCAGCAACAGCCGTGAAGTTGGCCTGTTAGTGTAGTGAGAGATATATTGAACGTGGCCCCGCTCTTATATATTGCGATTAATAACAGATTGGTGAAATAAGTATGCAAATTAAAAACCTTAGCGTTAATGGAGCACGTCTTCGGGAAACTTTAGAGGAAATGGCAAAAATTGGTGCGACACCAAATGGAGGTGTGCAAAGGCTGACTTTGTCCGACGAGGATAAAGAGGCCAGGGATTTGTTTGTCAAGTGGCTCAAAGAAATGGATCTCGAGATCACGATCGATGAAATGGGAAACATCTTTGGAAAACGTGGGGGAAAGAATAATGACCATGCTCCTGTCATGAGTGGTTCACATATGGATTCCCAGCCAAAAGGCGGTCGTTTTGACGGTATTTTGGGGGTTATGGGTGC
>JAUWLI010000324.1 GCA_030613765.1 Phycisphaerae bacterium | reverse complement strand
GGAAAGGGTTTCGATTCTTGTCGAAGATGGGGTCATTTCGGAAATCGGTGGTGTTGATGCCGGGGCCGGCTGCGATCTACTCGATGCGGAGGGGCGAATAGCTGCGCCCGGATTTATCGACGTGCATATTCAGGGGGCGGGTGGGGCCGATGTACTCAACGGAACAGAGGATGCGCTAAAGGCAATATCACAGACTTGTGCGCAGTACGGGACGACGAGCTTTTTAGCGACGACCGTGTACAAGGCGGACGGTGACAATGAGCACCTTACGTTGGCGGCTGAGTATGCAGGCCGTGATCTCGGCGGGGCGAACCTTGTCGGTATTCACCTTGAGGGGCCGTTTATCGCGGCGAATAAAAGAGGAATGATTCAGCCGGGTTGTATATGTCCTGTATCGATGGAGGTTCTCGATAAAATTCTGGATATTACGGGGGGGAAGCTGGCGATGATGACGATTGCGCCGGAGGTTGAGGGCGGGTCAGAGATAATCCGGCGGCTGGTGGGTTCCAATATCGTGGCCTCATTTGCGCATTCGGGGGCGGATTACCAACAGACAGTGGCGGGAATTACGGCGGGCATTTCGCACGCGACACATCTTTTTAATGTGATGACTGGCATTCATCATCGAACGCCGGGGCCGCTGGTTGCAATTTTTGAGAATGAAAACGTCACGGCGCAGCTTATCGCCGACGGCGTGCATATACATCCGTCGGTTTTGAAATTAGCATTCGAGATACTTGGGCCGGAACGGATTGTACTGATTACGGACGGTATGCAGGCGATGGGGCTTCCGGACGGCAAATATATCTACAACGGTGTCGAGTACGAATCCAAAGATGGTGCTGCCAGGTACAAAGACGGCACGTTAATAGGAACGGCGCTGGGCCTGAGCGAACTGTTGAAAAGATTTATCAGCTTTACAGGTTGCGGTCTTGATGTCGCAGTCAAGATGGTTACGGAAAATCCTGCGAAGGTATTGGACATCGAGGAGAGGAAAGGTTCGATAGCTATCGGCAAAGATGCCGATTTGGTTTTGTTGGATGATGACCTTTCGGTACAGACTACGATTGTCGGTGGAAAGATTGTGTTTGGAAAATGATTTTTCAGAGACAGCCGGCAAAAGCGGATTATTCATTTAATTGACGCGGACATGCAGGTGTCCAACCGCCTCGTAACCATTCTCATCACTGCGCCTAACGGTAACTATATAATCACCGGCCTTGTCATAGCGATGTTTTGTCATTGCGTAGCCGGCCGGGTTGTGCTGATTCGCATTGCCATCCGATCGTACTTTAACCGGGTCGCTTCCATCCCCAAAATCCCACACTTCCCAGCCATGCTGTGTTCCGAATGACCTTACCTTGAACGTCACTTCATCGCCCGCCCTAAGGCCGGACGTGGGATAATAATTCGCATGTATCGCGGGCGGCACGCGTTCGGGGTGCTTGCGGTCAATTACATAAACCACCGCAAAATCGTATGCGAAATTCCCATCCGAATCCGTCACTTTCACAATCTCGCTGTACTCACCGGCTCGCTCATAGACCCGCTTGATCTTACTGCCTGTGGCTTTGGTCCCATCGCAGAATGTCCATTCATACCTGGCAATCCGTCCCGTTCCGGACCAGCTCTTCGAAGCGGCAAGCTGGACTGTCTGGCCGGTGTAGACCAAATGATGAGGTCTGGCCACCGCGATAATCTCAGGGCTGTATTGCTGCTGATACGCCTGCCAGATGAAAGCGTAGCCATTCTGCGTTCCCCACTTGCCCGAAGGCTGGCGGGACTTGATATCGAAATGCAAATGGGACCAGCCGCCGCTGCCGCCTTCCTTGCCGACAAGCCCGATTCGCTGGCCCATCTTCACGCGCTTGCCGGGAATAACGGGCGTTGCAATCATCGCCAGATGGCTATATCGATAGTACCAGCCGCGGTCGTCGAGAATGTAAACCACGTCGTAGCGCGGCGCGACCGGCGTGTCTTTATGTCCTTCGAGTACGTGGCCGGCTACCGAAACGACTAATCCGTCGGTGGCTGCGACGACCTCCACCACCCCTTCGGAACCTCCGAAGTCCAGGCCGTAGTGATAGTAGATATTCTTCTGGCCGGGTATATCGCAGGCGTTGACATAGCAGGGGACATTGGCCATCTGGGTATCGTTAGCGAACCACTTTTGCTTTACGGGGTAGACGAATGTGCCGGGACGAATCCATGGCGAGCCGGCCGGCCAGAGTCGAAGGCGAGCATCTTTAACGAGGCCCCAGGCGTTGGCTTTGCTGCTGTTTTGCACGTAGCCCTTTGTGACAGGACAATCAATCCAGACATCGCCTATGGTCTTCGGCAGATGATACGTCGAAGAGACCAGGGACGTCGTTTGGCCGTTGACTTTTATTTTGACCTGCGCCCTGCGGACTGCGTTACGGACCGAATCGTGTGCTTCAAGTAATCCCAAAAGCGCCACTGTTGCCTTTGTGCCGTCGTGGAGCGTCACCTGGGTTGATTGGCCCACATCCAGATCGACTGTATGCACAAGCGGGGCGATTTTCGCCGCAAAAAGTGCGGAGGGTGCTAAAAAGCAGGCCAACATGAAGAATGTGATTCTATGATTCGCGTGCATTTTTTTTTGCTCTCCTTTAGGTGTTAAGGAATTCAGCCCTCCCGCTGAACCGGGTATGGAGATGTTTTATTGCCGGCCTTATCCTCCACCGGTGACTGCTAAAAAATAGAGCTATAGTTTTTCGTATTTTATGACTGCGCGGTAAACGCCGTTGATTCGTTTTCCGTCGACGATATTGGGAGGATATTTTTCGTTTCTCGGCTGGAGTCGGATTTTGTCTTTCTTTTCGAAAAAGATCCTTTTGAAACTTGTTTCGTGGGGCATTTCAAAACGGATGAAACAATCGTCGCCGTTGTGTACCTCGGTTGAGGGAGAGAAGACGACGATGTCTCCTTGCTGGAATTTAGGCTCCATGGAATCGCCGACAACGCGGACGGCGAAGGCATTGGGGTCGTGTAAATCGGGACAGCGGACGTAATCATCGGCAATGCCGACGGGGTAGTCGAGGTCGTTGAAATCAGTGGGGTATCCTGCGGAGACTTTGTTTATGATGGGTATCATTCGGCCAGCCGACAAAGGTCTGAGCCCCTTTTTGATGTCCAGCTCGCTTTTTTTAAGGAGTGAATTGAGGTTTCTCGGCTTGTCTTTTTTGCCCATGAGGTTCTTTACGAACTGTCGCCATTTTTGATTCTCGGCCTCGGACGATTCGTATTTTTTGCGGATGTCAGAGGGCATGCTTTCCATGTGTGCTATGTGGAGGAGCAGGCCTGACTTAAACTTGAGAACCTTTTCGAGCTTTCTGAGAAGCTTGTCGCTGGGTGGGTTGTCGACCTTGCCGGTCTCGATGGTCGAGAGATACGGTTTGGAGAAGTCGATGCGAGAACTGACCTCATCGAGCGTCAGATCCAACTCCTCACGCTTCTTTCTTATTATTTTTCCTAATGACATAATGGCAATTTTACCTTCATATATTCCAAATGCAAGCTAAAGTTGGATAAAAATTCAACAAAAA
>JAUWLI010000035.1 GCA_030613765.1 Phycisphaerae bacterium | reverse complement strand
GAAGAAGCCAAACAAAAGAAAATCATACGTGCCCACGGCGTTTCATGCCACACCATCCCGGCTTCAGTCGTTGCCGCTAAGCTCGATTGGGTTGACGTTAATCTTGTCCGCGTCAATCCTCAGGGTGCGCACCTCGATACTCCCGCCGAAAGCTGGAATGCCAAGAGCAATATATCCCACGTACCTGGTGTGATGGAGCAGATAACGATCATGCGACAGAATCGCCACGGCATCATCGGAATGAAACTCATTGGAAATGGTGATTTCAAAAAGCCTGAGGACCGCGAAAAATCCATTCGCTTTGCCATGAAGTGCGATTTACTCGACGCGGTTGTGATAGGTTTTAAGAGCCCTGCAGAAATCGATGAGGCCATCAAGAACATGAATTCAGCTCTGGCCGAAACCGCATGAATCTATAGAAGGGCTGTAAAATAAAGAACTGTAAGATAAAGAATTGTGAGATAAAGAGCTGTAAGATAACCTGACTTAAGCTATCGGCGGAATCGTCACGGAGAAGTAACACGACCTCCGAGCTGCTTTATATATTTTTGATACAGCTCCACAATCTGCTGATTTGAGATTGCAGTAGCAACAACCAACCGACAGCGAGACCGTACAGTCTCTCCGGCCTTCACATCCCGGCCGAAGAGTGAAAGATAAAGGGAACGATGACCCTCTCCCCTGTAAGGTGTTGCTATGGCAAAGCAATCGTTCCGTGGCGCCATCAGGACTGCCGCCAGATTCGCCGTTTCATTACGTCGCACACAGACCGGCGCCGCCAAATACGGCATGATTGTCCAATTCACAGGATTCGGCTCTTTTTGCCAGCGGCCATCCCGGATAATCTGCAATACATCCTTCTCCCGTGGAAACATCTGCCAGTCCCCAAAGGACTTCTCAACCAGCAGAAAACCAGGCTTCCCTTGTGTCTGGGGATTTGTGTCCGCGTACACATAGGGTGCTGGAAAGCTCTCGTGAAAATACGATGCCAAAAAAACCTCAAATTGCTGTAGGTTTTTCTGAGCTTTTACCGTAGTCTCCAGGTCAACTGTTGTCTCCTCCATCAGGCGGTAGACTGCCGTTATCTCAAATGGATGGTCTTTCCCTTCCGGCCAGACAATCTGAACGGTGCCATCGGGCAGCAGCTTCGATACACTGGGCCAGTCCCACGCAGCATGACCATAACGCTTGTTGGTAGTGAAAATCCGGTAGAAACTGAAAATGCCAAACCCTCCATTCAATCTAACTCCGGAAGGCACATGTATCATCGATGACAAACCCAGAGATTTGCCGTCAGGCCTCAGCTTTCCACGAAGCACACCGGTGTCGAATACATATTCACCTTTGTCATTCGAAGTGAAAGAAAATTTTGCTGAATGACTTTCTACCTTTGTTCCACTGTTGGCATAGGCGCTCGTTTCGGCAACTAAGGTAACAAGGAACATCGCCGCACAGTTCAGTATGGTGATACTAAAGGCATTATTTCTCCAAACCTGCCCACTCCTCTTCAACATGCGATACACTTCCTTTCTCAGCCTTGTCGCAATCTTAACTTCAACTCTCTTGTCCGTGGTACAGAGCACGTTGTAGTCTATGCTGACACCTGCCCCCACCTCACCGATAATCCTCACCATTGAGGCTGCGGACAACAGATTTCTGCCATTTATTAAGTTCTTTTTTCATTGATTTGAACCGTTCGGGATGTCGTCCAGCCACGTTGTTTCCTTCTTTCGGGTCTTCTGCCAGATTGTACAATTCGAACTTTACGCCTTTCTTATTTTCAATTCGATGAAGTTTCCACGGCCAATCAAGCCAGGCTGAATGACCGCCGAATGTATCTTCCGGATATTGTTTGGTGATTTTACCGGCGTCCATGCGCAGACGAGATTTATCGCCCACTTCGTTTCCTTTTTTCTGTGCCGCCATCAACTCGGACATGAACTCCTTGCTTGGAGTCCGGATCCCCCCGATAGGATAATCCCAGAAGCCCATAGGTTTCTGTCGCGACTTCATCTTGCCACCTATCACGGGAACCAGACTGATTCCGTCAAGTTCCGGCTGCTTTTTAATCCTTACTCCCGCGATCTCAAGAAGTGTAGGGTAAATGTCCGATGTGTTGCACGGAACATCTGTTTTGCGGGGATTGGCAATACGGGCCGGCCATTCAAGAATCGCGGGCACTCGCAGACCGCCTTCATAGACTTTGCCTTTATTACCGCGACCGCCCGTGGTGCCTACTCCGGGCAGACCTCCGTTGTCACTGCAATACCACAAGATTGTATTCTCGTGGATACCGAGCGTTCGCAGCTCTCCCCGAAGCTTGCCGAATGCGCGATCCATACCTGTGATTTCACCGTAGAAATGCTGCAATTTCCTGCTCTGAGTCTTGTAAATTGCCCGATCTCTTTCGATTGCTTCGTGCGGCCCGTGTGGAGAGCCAAACCAGACTACGGCAAGGAATGGCCGAGGCGACCTGGAATGTTTACGAATGAATTCGATTGCGGCATCGGCGGTGACCATGGAGCTTTCGCCCTGTTTCTGGACAGCAACGCCTTCGCGACTGAGAATAGGGTCGTTATCGAAGAAATTCGGCGCAGATAGCCATTCATCAAATCCACTGGCGCCGGGATTGACGGGACATCCCTTTCGAACAGAACCAAGATGCCATTTCCCAAAATGTCCTGTGACGTATCCGGCTTTCTTGAGGGCTTCGGGAATTGTAACCTCCTGTGGTCGAAGCGTATGGCCCCACTTAAAGCATCCAAATCGGTTCGGATGACGGCCGGTCATGACGCTGCCGCGAGTAGGCGAACAGACCGGTGCCGCGGCGTAGAAGCGGTCAAAACGCAACGCAGCGGCGGCCATCGCATCGAAATTTGGAGTCTTCAGAACAGGATGACCGTTGTAGGCCATATCGCCCCAGCCTTGGTCATCAGCCATGCAAAGAATAATATTCGGTTTTTTTGAAGATTGTTTGCCTAAAGCCGACAAACCACTCATTGTGGCAAGATACACTCCTGCGCCCGCTATTTTCAAAAATCCGCGACGGTCTATATGCATTTTATCTCTCCTTTCTTCACAAGCCTGTTAGTAATACAGTCCTGCACAAACCTTTCTGATATCAATACCACTAATCTGACTTATGTAGCAAGTCAATATTGCGATATATTTCTATGTTATTTCCATATCTCTTTTTTGGACAAATATTTATCTGGGATTTCCCATATAACATTATCCCGGAAGTAGTTTTTTCAACAGCTCGGCATCCAATTCTGCCTTGGGAGCAAAGGCCGCCGAGTCGCAAATGACCGTTCGCGTTGCTATCTATTAAGTCCCTTTCGCTATTACTGTCCGCGAGGTTCGTCGCAAAGCCTCACTTTGTATTTTTGCGTAAGGCCATCGAGCATCATGGTCACCAGCGTGCAGCTCATGCAGTAATCCTTGACGCCGATGGGCTTGCCCGAGACGGAGTCGTAATGTTCGTTGATGCCGTTTTTGATCGCGTTGGCGACGGTTTTGTCGGCGATGTCGGCCGCGAGAGTTTTGTGTCCATAGTCGGCTAGGCCTCGAGCGATTTGGTAGTTAGTCGAGGGCCAGACGTCTCCCCGCCAGAAGCCATTGGATTTCCATCGCGGATCCGTGCGATCGACCGTCGGGACCGGAAGCGGTGTCTGCCAGGCGGCAGTGGCGAGCACTTCGGCCATGCGGTTTGCCATGGCCTTGGTGGGAACACCCGCTGCCAACGGAATCCAGCTACCTATAGTTGCCACCGGAACCTTTTCCATCGTATCATGCTTGACTGACAGAAACGTTCCTGCCTTTTCGTCCCACATGTGGTCGCGCATCGCCTGGACGGCCTTGTCGATCCGCCGCTTTCGCCGCGCTGCCATCTGCCGGTCTCCGACGATTTTGGCCAAGCGGGCAAGGCTCCGCTCGCCCATGATGAGGTAGGATGTGTTACCCGTCACACAGATGTCGCCATACCAGGTGCCTTCGTTGGCGCCTTTGCGCGAGGGATGAGCCGTCAGCTTGAGGTCGTCCATATTGCATTCATAGTCGAACGTTTCCCAGCGTGCATGTTGCAGTTTACCGCTGTAGGAGCCGACCGTGACCAGTCCGATATTGGTCACATCCCGCTCACGCCAGTACCAGTCGTGAAACCGTTCGAGCCTGCCTAAGCATTGTTTAAGAAGCTGCTTGTCGCCGCTGCGACGATAAACACGCTCAACACCCCAGGCCAGGATCGGTATCTGTGAAAACTGTCGAACCTCTTGCGGTGCGGTCTTGATCGCGACGGTAATCATGTTCCGGGCATAGTCGGGCATCTTCCGGTTCCATCGATCCTGGAAGTCCCAGTAATTTTGGAAGATATCCCGGATCACCTTTTTCCTGCTGGGCAAAATGCTCAATAGATCTACCACGAACATCGTGTCCCAGATCCACTGGCCCTTATAATACGGTCCGCCGGGGACGATCCAAGTGTGTTTCAACGGCGGCGTCGGCTGCATGATCTTCTCAAGAATGCACTTGCGAAAAACGGCCTCAGTAAGCGCCAAAGCTTCTTCGTTATTCGATTCAAACATAGAACGAATGTTGGGATTTGTACTGTCGTCCAAAACGCTGGCGCCCGCGGCGATATTATACGCAGCGATTACCAACTGTTCGAGCCAAGGTGATAGTGTTATTCCGCTACCGACGATTTTGAGGAATTTGCGTCGTTTCATTGGGTATTTCCCGGAAGTAGTTTTTTCAACAGCTCGGTATCCAATTCTGCCTTGGGAGCAAAGGCCCGTGAGTCGAGATACTGCAACAGGCTGTGCAGCAACTGGCGGGCCGCAGGTTTGTCCTGATGGCCGAGCAGATCGATTGCACAAATCAACAGCTTGCCTTTGCCGACCTTCGTTTCAGCGATCAGCCCCAGCTTGTGATTGCGTACGAAATTATCGATCACCTGAACCACCGGGCGGTAATCGTCGGGGGTTTCATCAAACTGGATCGGACGTGAATTCTTCACCAGATGCCACCACTGCCAGTTACTGTGGAACTCGGTGGGGAACCTGGCCAAAGCAGGCGAATCCGGGTCGCAAAGAAAACCCAGTGTGCCCGGCGGTATTGGCAAACCCCGCTTTTTAGCAGCCACACTAAACATCGGCGACCAGAAGTCAGTCTGGAATCCGCCCGGAACACTGTGCGGCAGCGTATCAAGCTTTGGCAGCAGCAGGACCTTGCCGCCTGTAGCAAGGTGTGCATGAGTTTTCTCGGCCTGGAAACTGTCCGTAACCATCACATCCTTTGGAATCTTGGTATCAACCGTTGGCGGATAGACCCAAATATCATAATCGTTGCGATACCTCGTCCCTTCAATCGCCAGCCTAATCGTTAGTTTTTGCGGGGCAGCCACTTTTGTAAGCAGTATTGAGAACATGTCAACGTCAAAAACCTTACCCTGCTTAATAGTTACCTTGTCGAACGCCCCGCCTGCGATCTTTTTGCCTTTGCTGTCGGTAACAGTCCAGGTTACCTGGGCATCTTCTATATCAGCAGGGCCATAGTGCGCGACCTGGGCTCTACCCATAAACGTCTCATCGGTCGTCCAGGTGTACTTTTTCATGCGCAGCAGCGGGACGGTTTCGCAGCAGAACTGTCGCCACGCCTCAGGTGTGATTAGCCCCTTGGATTCCATGAATACGTTGAGCATGCCGACCAGCGCCGTGCCCTGGCCGGGGAAGTCTTGCAGATCGAGCAACTGGAACCCGCCCAGGTAGGGCGTTCTTAACGCGGCCTCGATATCTTCGCGATGACAGATAACCGACAACGCGCCCGAGGCACGCACGAAATCGTGGGCCTGGTCGAGCATACCCGCCGCTTTGAGCCGCTCGCGAAAGATTTCCAGATTCCTCGCCCGCGTCACGCCCGTGTATTTCGGAATCTCGCGGAAGTCGGGGGAGACCTGGAACTCCCCGGTCTCGTGACCGATTACCGGAACGGGAATGCCGGCGATTGACTCGCTGAAATCTACCATCGTCGAGGGCGAACGGTACTCGATGTGTGGGTTTAGAAAGTCGGCTTGGAAGAATGCCCCGCGAACCGGAAGCGTCTTGCCCGTCTTGCAGGTGACCCAGAAATCGTCGCCTTCAGCCAGGCTGGGATTCCAGTGCACGTTGTTGGAACCCTGGGCGTAGAGGTGGCGCGGGTCGATTTCCTGGAAATGGGCAACCATCTTGAACATCCCCTCGTTGCGGCCCATCTCGTTGCCGAGCGTGAACATGACGAACGACGGGTGGTTGCCGAAGGCCTTGAAGATCAGCTCTCCCTCGCGTTTGGCGTATTCGTAGAGCGACTTCTTTCTCAAGGTACTTTCCACGTCGAGTCGGTCGATGTTGTATTGCGCGGTATCCTTGTTTTCGGGCACTCCGAACGCACTGCGCTTGTTCGGGATCTCAGGCTGGAAATAAATTCCCAATTCGTCCGCCGCCTCGAACGCAGCTTCCGGCGGACACCAGGAATGGAAACGGTAGTGGTTGATGCCGTACGACTTGGCGATGGACAAAACGCGAAGCCAACCGGCCTTGTCCATGGGCGGATAACCGGTCAGGGGGAAGAAGCAGCAATCATTTTTGCCCCGCAGGAAGACCCGACGGCCGTTGATGATCAAACGGTTCCGCTGCTTCATGAAATCGCGCATGCCGAAGTTGACGGATCGCCGATCGTGATACGGCTCTTCGCCGGCCG
Source organism: Phycisphaerae bacterium (assembly GCA_030613765.1). The sequence goes on along the minus strand of JAUWLI010000035.1, from coordinate 7,255 downwards.
TTGTTTCGAGATTGAGATTCAGGCGGAGCATGGCTGGCTGGAATTCGTCCCAGAGCGGAACATCGTCGCCTGGTTTATAGGTGAACTCGAAGAAGTTCTCCCGCTCGCCGGCCTTGACCTTGATCGATTGCGTCTTGAAAGTTGACGGTTTGGCGACATTGTAGCTCTCGCACCCGACCGTGATTCGGCCCGAGGCCGCCTTGCCCGTGATGTTACCAATCACTGCGCGGACGACCGCCCGCTTTTTCATGACGTCCGGATAGACTTGCACTTCATCCAGCCAAATCGGGGCCGTGGCGCGGAGTTCCATCTTGCCAACGATGCCGTTCCAGTTGGTCTGCGTCCGTTCGTCTACCGCATGGGACGGACCGACCGGCGGCAGCCTGGCGTTGTCGACCAGCACGGTAAGCGTGTGTTCGCCGGGCGTCATCGCCGCGGTCACGTCGAAGAATTGGGGGGCACTGAGCGTGTCCTCCCCGCCGCAAAACGTCTGATCGACCCACACCCGAGTATTCTTGGAGCGCTCCATGAGCATCGTGATCCGCTTGCCATCCCAGGCGTCTGGAATCGTCACCCGGCGCTGGTACCACGCCGGCCCTTTCCAATACCAGACACGGGAGAGCCGATCAATGCATTGTTCGTCCTTTTTGATGCCCTTGTGGTTCTCGTCGGTGGTGCCGGGCAGTTGGACGGTGTCGTCAAACTCCAGGGCAAACCACTTTTCCGCGACGCCGACGTCCTCGGCGTCGAGACGGAATTTCCAGGTCCCGGCCAACGGGAGCATCGTCTCATCCGCCATGGCGGAATTTAAGAGGCCGACAAGGAGCGTCGCAAGCAGGAGCGATTGGGTGAATTGCTTTTTCATAATGATATGCCTTTGATTAAGGCAGATTTTCCATCTTCCTTTTTGCTTTCACTCATCGGGTTCATCCGGATAAGAGCTCAAAAACTATCATAAACTGCATCCATAGGCTTTATACTATCAAATTTTCACTTTTTTGCACGGATTTATATGAGAAATCCGGGTTTATATAAAGTCACTCTATCCCGCGATATGTAAAGACCCGTAGTGAGCTTACAACTTATTATATTTAAAAAGGTCTGCTCTTGATTTGTACCGGATTATTCTTTATCCTGAGATGATGTGGTCGAGGCATTGGAAGGGATTCTAATCCCTCCGGCCATTTTCGACCGAATATCTAAAGACAGTTACATAAATTCTCGATATCCAGGTCCAAAGCTAAGGATAGCAGTCTATTGAAATCAAAAACCTTCATAAGAAATGCCGGGGTGGTTGTTGTCCTTGGCGCTATTTGTGTTTTGACCGCCAGCTTTTTGCCACATGCCGAACAAGATTCACAAACAGGCCTATGGTATAGCGTCATCCCTCCGTTACTGGCTATTGTGTTGGCCTTCTTGACGCGCCATGTCGTTCTCAGTTTAGGAATTGCCATTGTAGTAGGCGGATTGCTGACTCTTGTTCCACAGGCCCCGCTGAGTGCTGTAGCCTGGTTCGAAGGGTTTGGAGCGGCGGGTATGTTTGTTGTCGACAGTGTTGCAAGCAAAACAAACCTTCAAATCCTTTCGTTTATTCCGCCCATCTTTGTAATGATAGAGATAGTCGTTGCCTCAGGAGGTTTCAAAGGAATCATCAACTGGCTCTTGAAGTGGGTCAGGGGCGGAAAGTCCGCTCAGTCTGCTACCGCCCTGATGGGAATACTTTGTTTCATCGACGACTACACTAATGCAATAGTTGTGGGCTCGATGATGCAGCCAATAACGGACCGCTTTCGCGTCAGCCGTGAGAAACTTGCCTTTCTTGTCGACGCGACCAGTGCTCCTATCGCGGGACTGGCGGTTATCAGCACCTGGATTGCCTATGAGGTCAGTCTTCTTGGCGCCGTTGGGCAGGAGTTGGGCATTGAAAAGAGTGGCTATTCGATGTTCTTTGATGCGCTGAGTTATCGTTTTTATTGTCTCTTGATGATTGTGTTTGTTTTTGTACATATTCTTATGGGCCGCGAATTTGGGCCGATGAAAGCCGCACAGGAAAAAGCGCAAGCCAAGAGGCCGCCTGAAGAAGATGGAGCTGATCTATCCAAAACGCTGAATGATCCGACCCTGAGGTCTTCATCTCAGAGACCCGGCCGGGCGCTCAATGCCTTGATTCCCTTAGCCGGGCTTCTGATTTTTAATATGACCGGCCTGTGGTTCGACGGAACCGCCAAATTAGAAAAAGACATGCTCGAATGGCAGGCCCAAAGCCTCACTACACCCGTAGAAAGTATGCCCCCAAAGCCTGTTGATATTGAAACTCTTTCTTCTGTAAGCTGGGTCTATTGGCGCCAGGTTATCGGCCACGTCCAAAACAGCCCTCTTGTTCTTGCTTGTGCTGCGCTATTTGGCCTGTCACTGGCTTTGATTTGCGCCAGACTCTCTGGTTCGCTGCAATTTTCCGTGATGCGCAGGTGTTTTTGGCGGGGCATCAAAAGGGCTATGATTCCCATCGTTATATTGATTCTTGCCTGGTCGCTTAAGAATTGCTGCGATAGTCTGAAGACCGGGAAATTTCTGGCATCAATTCTGGCAGGTAGAGTGTCACCTTATTGGTTCCCCCCGATTCTTTTTCTTACCGCCTCAGTGACCTCGTTTGCAACAGGCACCAGTTATGGAACAATGGCCATTCTCATCCCGACGGCTGTCCCCGTAGCCTTCGCGCTCGATGGAGACACCTATGGTCTCACCACGATGATAAGCCTGGGTGCAGTGTTGGACGGTGCAATCTTCGGTGATCATTGTTCACCCATCTCCGACACGACAATTATGAGTTCAATCGCCAGTTCTTGTAACCTCATAGACCACGTTCGCACGCAATTGCCCTATAGTCTGTTTGTTGCAGGCCTCGCTTTGCTCTGTGCGTACCTTCCCAGCGCTTGTGGCCTTTCACCGTTGTGGAGTTTTGCCTTGGCGGTTTTAGTCATGGTGTGCTTTTTTATCGTCCTCACACGCCTCGGCAGAAAAAAAGCTCGTTCAGCATCTTCTGTATAACATTTACCACGGTAATGGCTGAGACGTACCCATGCCCGGCCCTAATAGTATCGCGTTGAGAAACAGTCGTTGCATGCCGGGCAGCCACATTCGATAAGTTGGATCTGTTGCAAATAGAATTATTTGCCCCCGACCTATCGGCTCAACAGTAGCATATGCAGTATCTGCAATACGCTCTTTCGCTTCCGGCCAGAGCAGACCGCTCAAACGCAGCTTGTTCTTATCATCAAGGCGTACCACCGTTCTTACCGGGTGCTTCGACATAAATGCGAAACTACCCCAGAACATCACGGGCAGCTTCTTTTGTAGTCCAAATCCGAGCCAGTGTTCTGTATTAATCGTGCCTGTAAGAAATGTCCCTTCCGGGCTAAAAATGCGCTGCCATTCATCGGTACGCTTCAGCTTTTCAATATCGGGCTTTTTTGCCTCTTCTTTTGCTGCTTTTTCTTCTGTTGTTTTGGTTCCCCATATCTGGTTCGGATCGATCGTTATATCCTGGGCATTTTTTTCCTGCTGTACGGCCTCCTGGTATATCGCGAGTTTGTCAAGAACATCACGTTTTAGACGTACAGATGAAAGGCCTCGATCCTTGTCGGCTGCAAAGGCTGCCGAATTGCCAATCGCAATCAGGGTCCCGCCGTTTTCAATCCATCTCTTTATCTTTTCAACGGCTTTCGTGTTCAGTACCCGCCCAAGGTCGCGACCGTCCGGAAGCACAAGAACATTGTATTTTCGCAGGTCGATGTAGCTGATATTTTGGATGTTGACCGGTGAAATTCGGAGTTGAAGCTGCCGGTCAAGCAGGTACCAAGCCGACCCAAACGATGTGGAACGAACAGGCCATTGCGAAGCTATCGCCACCCGTGGTGGTGATAACAGCTCGAACTTTCCAGCACCAAGGTCGGGTCCATCTTCTGTAAGGGCGCTATCTATACCGTGTATATTGATGTCACAATCAGAAGCAATTTTCTGCAGGACTTCGAAAAGTCCGTCAGGATTCTCATGGCTGCGAAGCAGGACCGCCCCAGCCTTGTACTCCCGACTTTCGATCTTAAGTGGTTTTGTTGCGATGCGCGGATGACATTCTTTCTCAAAAAGACGCACCAGAACCGAGTATATGTCGGAGTTTCTAAAATCAAGCAGGTACCCGTAACTACTTTCCTTCTTCAGCTTTGACAAATCTCTGACCGGCCCCAAAGGCTTGGAGCGCAGTGTAACATCCGGCATTCTCTTGGCCCAGTAAGACTCGATTCCATATACCAGAGGCAGACTCCATGAAGTAACATCGTAAATCAGAGTTTTTCTGCGGTTTTCCAGCTCTTTACGCTCTTTCAATAAAAGACTGTCAGTAAACCGTGGATCGAATTCGCATAACGTCTGAAGCATACGACGGTGTGGTTGTCTCAAGCGCGCCACAAGTGTACCTTCCGGAAATTTGAAGCGCTGGTGATTATATCCCCACATATCGGTTACATCGTCGGCATTAAAAGACTGCTGTGCAAATTTGACCTCTATACCATGATGCTTAATTAGGTCAACCAGTTGTTCCCACCTTGTAGTATCTTCGCAAGGTGGCAGTAAAAACGTACCACCATCAGGTTCTTCCTTGCTGACTGCCCACTGCCGGTCCTCGAAATAATCCCTCAGTATTTCACGGCGGTTCGCATGGAGCGTCTCCAGGTTGGCAAGGGTACTTACAATATGATGGTGTACGGTTTCGCGATAGCTGATTTCCTTGCCCGTGGGATGTTTGACAGAAGCTCCATCGACCCTGGCTTGTTCGTAGAGCAGTCCGATTGCACCTTGCAGATTTGCCCAGGCGTTGGTGTAGATGGGGGCCCAGTCGCTGTACCAATCTTTGGTATAATAACTCCATCCGTAGCGATCGAAGGCCTCGGCCTGGTCGGAGCTGAAACGCCTGCGCCATTCCATTACCTTCGGTGAAAGGTGAATATTTATGGGCTCTCGGGGCGGGTCAAACAGGTAGGTATCGATAGCACCTTGCTCATGTGAATCCACCAGCAGATGTGGATTCCAGGATAAAATCACCTCTGCCAAATCACGAACTTCCGGCTGGATATGCACGAGCCAGTCGCGGTTGAGGTCGAACAGATAATGGTTTCCTCTCCCCCTCGACCAAAGGGCCTGGTGCTGCATCGATTGCAAGTCGGGGCTCGAAACCACACCGGTCAACTGTTCGAGATGGCTTAGATACCGTTCCCTACCGTCGGGATTTACAAGGGGATTAATATGGACTACGACCTGGTCTAAAAGTTTCTCGTTAGTTTTGTCTTTTGATGCAGCTAAATGATACACAAGATATATCGCAGCGTCCGTACTCGACAGTTCATCGCCGTGGATACTGTAATTCGCCCATGCAACTGCCGGCAGGGTATTGATGAGCTGATTTGCTTGCGCAGGGCTTTTGAGCTTGCGCGGATTGGAAAGTTTTGCGTTGTTGGCCTTAATCTGATCCAGCCGCTTATGGTTGGCCCGGCTGGTAATGGTCACGTAGTAGAGCGTCCGGCCTTCGTGCGTCTGGCCATAAGCTGTAAGAGTTACCCGTTCGGAGGCATTGGCCAGGGCTTGCAGGTAGCGGACAAGTGCAGGATATCGGACCGCCTTTTCAGCAACTCCGTGACCTGTTATTGATTCAGGTGTTGGTATGGCTGGATTAAAATTCACTCCCTCCACAAATGGCCTTTGCGATTGCACCATGGGACCTGCCTGTGCATTCGCTCCGCAACTGCCCAGGAATAGACATGATGCCAAAGCCAGCACTGTCGAAAAGTGTGTATTGAAACGGGAGTCACTAAACTTACCCTTGACTTTTTGAGTTTTATGTAATTGGTTCACTTGCATTCTCCTTATAACCCAAATCTCCTAAATAAAGGGGCACGTGAGGCTCGCTGCCTCAAAGCAATATAAGCATACAACAATGCTGCTAAACCATCAAGTCACTCTTGGAATATTTTTCGTTTGTTATCCAGATCAGATTCCATGTATACACAGGTGACTGATTCGGGTATCATGATGGTTCAAAAGCCCTGCAATGGGCCCGGATAGAGGTTGTTTGATAAATGACGACATGCGTTGTATTGAGGAGTAATTGTATGGAGAGTAAGAAAAGAGATATAAAAGAAGCGGAAAGCAAAATATCTCGCCGATTTTTCTTGGGTGGCTCGGCTGCGGCGGTAGCGTCCCTTTCTATTGTCCCCCGCCATGTCCTGGGTGGGCCGGGCAAAATACCGCCGAGTGAAAAGCTCAATATTGCCGGCATAGGAGTAGGGGGGCAGGGAAGTGGGGATATCGATAACGTCAATAGTGAGAATATTGTTGCCCTTTGTGATGTGGATTCAAGACATGCTGCGGGTACTTTCAAACGTTACCCAAAGGCAAAAAAATACCGTGATTTCCGAAAGATGTTGGAGAAGGAAAAAAACATAGACGCCGTTGTGGTTGCCACGCCTGACCACACACACGCCGTCGCCACAATGATGGCCATCAAGATGGGAAAGCACGCCTACTGCGAAAAACCGCTGACTCGAACAGTCTATGAGGCCCGCGCTATAGCCAAAGCTGCTCGCCAGGCTAAAGTTGCCACTCAAATGGGAAACCAGGGTATGGCGTTTGAGGGAAACCGTCTTATCAATGAATGGCTCTGGGATGGGGCCATCGGTCCGGTCCGTGAGGTGCATGCCTGGTCCGACAGGCCGACGCACAATGGAAAGCTGTTCTGGGCCCAGGGTGTTGACCGTCCCAGGGAGACACCGCCAGTCCCTTCAACCCTGGACTGGGACCTGTGGCTGGGTCCTGCACCAAACAGACCTTATCACCCGGCTTATGTGCCCTTCAAATGGCGGGGCTGGTGGGATTTCGGTTCGGGTGGATTAGGGGACATGGGCATCCACAATTTGGCTCCGGTTTTCTCCGCCCTGAAACTCCCGGCACCGATCAGCGTGCATTCCAGCTCGACCTTGTTTAATAACGAAACTCTCCCGCTGGCCTCGACAGTGCATTACGAATTCCCTGCCCGTGGTGATATGCCGCCGGTCAAGCTGCATTGGTACGATGGCGGGATGTTACCTCCGCGTCCGGATGAGCTGGAAGATAACCGCCAGTTGTCACGCGAGGATGGTCTCATCTTCGTAGGTGATAAAGGCAAAATGTACGTTGAAGGCTGGGGCGGTAACAGCCCCCGGCTGAT
>JAUWLI010000124.1 GCA_030613765.1 Phycisphaerae bacterium | reverse complement strand
ATATAAGTAATATCACTGACCAGAGCCTGATGCGGAGACGTCAAAACAAAATCCTTGAGCAGATTACCGTAAACCCGAAAACGATGACGGCTGTCGGTCGTCCTGTAACCTTTGAACCGCCTCTTGATCAAAAGCGAGCTTCTGTCAAGAATCGAAAAAAACTTGTCTCTGCCCACAGAAACGCCAGCCGACTTCAGTTTACCTCCGAGAATATGCAACAGCTTACGGGCACCTAATTGAGGCTGGATCGCTCGCTCACGTCGAACAAGAGACAAAATTAATTCTTCGTCAACTTCACGCCCGCGGCGATAATGTCGATGCTTATAATAATTCTGACGACTCATCCTAACAACCTTACAAAGCCGAATCACACTGATCTCTGATCGTCCCCTTCCTCCGTGGACCGCTTGGTATCGGCTTTTTTTTTGAAAGCATCGACATCCTGGCCCATTTCCTCGCAGGCGATCTTGAGGAATTCCTGGTTGATAACATTCTCTGCCTGAGTCTGCCCCAGGGCCTCTTTGAGTTGTTTGATCTGTTTTTTTAATTGCCGCACTTGATCTTGTTCGTTTGGTTTTTCCACGCGAATCACCTTTGGACATAAATGGTTTCTTCCGAATTTGCCAAGCCACTTCCTAATCGTCATTGAGCCGGTAATCCCGTAATGCTCAGAAGCCTGTACAATGCTATCGAACCGGCCGGATTCAAGCTCCGAGACAACCTGCCGCTTAAAGTTCATACTATAACGAATTACCAACCTCTGCTGCATGATATTCTCCTATAATAAGTAAATCAAAAATATTTATGTGACAACTTATCACAGGACAAGACACTGCGCACTTTTCCCTTATCACTTATCCCTTTTCCCTTATTTATCTCGTGCCCACTTGGGTTATATCCTTCGCATGCTGGTGCTGACTCTTGCCCTTCTGGGCTTTCGTGGAACTGCTGTTCCCTTTCCGTGGGCGTCTTGCCCCTTTTCGTGCGGTTCTCCGCTTTCGTGCCCTCCTGGGCTATATCCGGCGCCTGCTGGCGATTTACGTTTGCCCACTGGCAAACATACAAGTATATTAACAGAATATCAAACAATGCAAACAAAAAAAAGAAAATATTAACTTTTTTTTGGTTTACCTCGTGAGATAGTGAAACGTTATCTCACTGAGGCCGCCCGAATCCCTGTATGTCGTATGCAGGGATTCAGAAAATTCGAATAAAAAGGATATTCGATTAATAACACTCCCCTAATTCATTACAATCCAAAGATGATGGATTTCTATCTTATTTCCAGATATTCGATTATGCAATGAGCAGTAACTAACAATACCCCTTTTGATATCTGCTGTAAGGGGCTTAAGAGTTTCATCATCGTTCCATACGCAACCGTCTTCCATTGAATCGCTTGAATGCTGGACAATCCATTCGTTGATCTTCTTTTGCCAGTAACGAGGTGTGTGAGCCTGTACATACCCGACCATTGCCGCAAGGTCCTGCTCTGCTCCGTGTAGCCCCATCTTGAATCTCTGAATCCCTCCGCTTATCTTTCCCGAAGTAGCTCCAATAACATACTCTTTTTCTCGGTCTGGTGAAGGAGCAGGGATTCTCTTACCTTCCAGAACAAGAATAGTATCGTAGATTGAATATGTTTTTGCTTCAATAACCTTGCTTTCTGCAAGAGATGCCGATAGATCGACACTTCGACGACCAGTTTGGTACTCTTCACGATAAAAGCAAACCATAGGAAAAACTTTACGAGTTCTGGAATCGAGGAACTTGCATAATTGAAGGTTCAATTTGTTTTCGGATTGCTCATTCTGTCTATTTGGGTCATCTCGCCAAGTCGGCAACTGCTCACGCACAAAAGCGATCGTTTTCAGAGCGAGAGTTTTTAAGGTTATTCCGCAAGTGATTTGTCCAATAGAACTTGTCTTGCTCTGTTTCCTCCGCATTCTTAGTATCCCTGATTTCTTAAATCTATAAGCGTTTCATCGGCGTCTTTAATCGCCGTAGAACGAATCCAGTAACGAAGTCTATCCGGCTTGACAATCAGAATAACATTTTCCATGTATAAGCGGAAAATCCTAACTGTTCGAAGAAGCTCATGATTTTCGTAATAAACGAGCTTACGCAACTCATCTTCAGAGTCACGATTTAGCCAAGACAAACTCGGAGGGTCACCGAAGTAAAATGGTTGACATATCAATCCATTGAGGAAAACAGGGTCAGTTGCCCGCAAGTTGTCGTAAACACTGCCAAGCATTCGAACGAACGTACTGCAATATTCCCTAATGTCTTCAATACCTGCATGTGCCTGTAGCAACCGTGAGTTTTGACCGAGGCGAACATATTCAGTTATATGTTTGAGAACATCTTCGCACAGGGTTTCTTCCCAAAACGAAAAGGCTAAATCATCCTGATCCTCAGGGTAAGGCAGTAAATCGATATCACGCTTAAGAATCGCGGTTGCTTTGGCAACAAGTGATTGCGAACCATTCAGAATACAGCAGAACCGGTAGATCTCGTGTTTGTAGCAGAGCGTTTTATAAAGAACACCAAGTTCAGCAGCTTGTGTCTCGGAAGCGTGGATTCCGACAATCTTATGGCGATATGCGAGGGGACCTTTGTTCCAAAAAGCGACGGGAAGAGAATCATTTTCCTTTATCAAAATCAAAGGTGCACTATATCGTTCCTCTGTATATGCAGACCGGAATTTTGTTTCCGTAACTGTTCCAATTCGGGTTTCATCAATGCCTGAAATTGTGAAGGCGTCAGTCGGTAAGAATGGTTTGCCCGTTAAGAAAGGAGCCGGTTCTCTCCTTCCAGTTTCTGCGGCAATGAAACCTTCACCATAATCCCAACTCTTTTCTTCCTTTTTCTTTTGAAGATATTCTACCATGGTACGCATGCTCCGCAGACGTTTTGACATGCCGACCAGGCGCCCCCCTCCAAGAAGGTTTGCACGCCATACGAATTGGTCAGCTTCAGCCTGCTCCTGCGAGACACGATGGCGGTCGTAATGGTCCAACTCGAAGCAAATTCTCTCTTTGACGCTTACTGTTCGTCTAAATGTCCAATGAGAAATCCAATGGTCATCTAAAGGTTTGCATGCCCGAGCAGACACTGCGATTGTTTTTGGGTCTGCTTCATATAGTTTGCGAATCGAAGTAAAATCGAGAATTTTATCGATTTCGCACTGCTGAAAGAGATTAGTACGGAAATTATTAACATTTCGGTTGTAAAGCAAGCCCGCCGGTTGAATCAGGCATAATCGGCCATGTTTGGGGCATAGAACTGTCAATACCTGCTCAAGGAAAAGATACGCCACCTGTTTGTCCGGCAGCGATCCGCGACTATTATGCTTGAGTTTGGCAGCTTGATCAACTTTATATCCCGCTTCGGTTACTTCCGATTCGAATGGCGGATTACCAATGATTATTTCGAAGGGTTTCTTTAGTATGGTCGGTCTCCCTAGCCTAGCGTCAAGCAGCACGCGGAAAAAGTCTGCTTCGAACAGGTTCGATTCACGAAGCTGGTCGAGTTCCAATTCCTTCCAAATGATCTCCGGCTTCAAGGCATCGCAAACGGCTAAGGATAAGCTAAACGCCGCCAGATCAATGGCGTTCCTATCCAGATCGATTCCATAAATGCTCTGGCGTAGAATCTTTTTGAGATCTTTGACATTCGGCCTTTTCCATCGATTTCGGCTGCGCCAGACATTTACCAGTCTGCGGAAAGCCCCGACAAGAAAGACTCCCGATCCGCAAGCCGGGTCCAAAATTCGTTCATCGCCTGTAAGGTTGTTATATGGCACAGCATGATCCAGCAATAAAGCCGCTAGAAAAGGAGGTGTGTAGACAGTACCATGGCCACCTTTGACAAATCGTTGGTAAAGATGGCTAATTATCTCAACAGGCAGATGCCTGAAAGAGAATTGGTCCCAGAGGTATCGCTGGCGCTCCAGAGTTCTTGCTTGAACCAATCCAGCAAATGTCTTTAGGTTTTCCTTTGTGAGTTTTTTATGACCGATACCTGGGAGAACAAATACATCGCCGTTGAATTTACGCTCAAGAAAATCCAACAACTGATAAACCTCATCAGGTTCACCTCCCTTCAGAACGTCAAAAAATCTCCTTGCTCCCTTGTGAAATCGGCCAAACCAACCGTCATTAGGGAAAACTCCTCGATCCTCAAGATACTTAACGAGCACCATCAACAGAAGCAATCGACGGAGAGTTGGATTCTTTTCACCTTGAAGCTCCCTGTCTGCTTCAACAACGGCCTGAATCAGAGATTGATGTGCGGCCTTATCGTGTTTTGCCAATTTGGCATTATAAGGATCCTCCCAGAATGTTCCATCGGCAAGACGCCACGCTGAAAACCTCTGTATTTCGCTGCTAATCTCTCCGGCAGTTTTCAGGATATTTAGTTTCTCGGCGGGATTATATTGACACGACTTGTCTTGTTCGTTCCAAAAATCCGGCTCTCGTGCACATGTCAACACATCTACTCGACTTGGCCACGCCACATAAAGGAGCGGCGCTTTTCCTTGGAGCCAGACTTGCAAGTGAAGTTCTGCCAGTATGCGTCCATCGAGCTGCTCATCGGAGTTGTCGACGACATATGCTGCCACTTGCGATGAACGTCCGTCTGAGAACCGACGAAAGTACACAAAATCGATTCGGTTGAACAACTCAGCATTAATAACGGCAGCTCTCTCATCGATACTCAGAGTAGTCTTGATATTTCTTCGATCGTGAACAGGGATTAATCCTGTGGCAAGCTTTCCATCAGGCTTAAGAAAGTTTAGAGATTGGAGGGCTATATTATTCATCTTGGCGCGACTCAAAACTCAATCATCAAAAAAAGATTGCACAAGAGAATAAAGGATTAATGAATAGTCTGTCAACCAATTAACTACTCTTTGAGTGCTTTTGCTTTTTTGGCCTTTTTTCTGCCGATGAGCAGGTCGGCTTCTTCGAGTGTTTTGGGTGGCCATTGGCCTTCGGCCTGCAATTTCTTGAGGTGGTCCAACTGCTTGATGCTGATAATGGTCCTGCACTTTGGGAACCGGCCGCAGCCCATGAAAGGTCCTTTTTTGCCCTGCCTGATAACAAGGAGGCCTTCCTTGCATTTATGACATTTGATTTCGGTCGGCTCGGGCGGTGGTTTGGGCGGCAGGACGTTGCCATCTTTATCGATATTGAGGATGGTCTTACAATCGGGATATCCGCTACAGCCGAGGAACGGGCCGAATCGTCCGTTCTTATACACCATCGGCTTGCCGCAGACTGTACATTTAAGCTCGCTCTCCTTGCTCTGCTTGATGACGATTTCCCCCAAAAAATTAGCTGCTTCCTCAGGCTCCCGCTGTCGCCATGCTTGTTGGGCTAATTTTACGCAGTATTTCGCATCTGCTTGAACGCGCTCAATCGGCATTCGCAAATATATGTTTTCCTTCGGAGCATCGACCTCTTTCATGATTGTGGCGTCTTTAGGACAAGGGCAGGCAAATTGGCAGTTTGGATAGGCTGAACAGCTCAGGAACATTCCGTTTTTGCCAAATCTATAAACGAGCGGCTGTTCGCACTTGGGGCATGTATATTCGCTGGGGGTGACCTCGGCCTTTGCGTGTTTCATTTCCTCGGTGGCGGTGTCGAGGTTTTCTTTGAACGGGCCGTAAAAATCCTTTAAGATGCCAAGCCAGTCGAGGTTCTGCTCTTCAATCTTATCAAGCTCGGCCTCCATATGCCGGGTGAAGGCGATATCCATTATATTCGGGAAGTACTCGTTGAGCTTGTCGGTAACGACCTCGCCCATATCGGTGGCGAAGAACTTTTTCTCCTGCTTCTCGACGTACTTTCGGTCCTGGATAGTGCTGATGATAGAGGCGTACGTGCTCGGCCGGCCGATGCCTTCCTTTTCCAGCGCCTTGACCAGCGAGCCTTCCGTATACCGGGCGGGCGGCTTGGTGAAATGCTGCTCCGCCTTGATATCCACGGTCGCAAGGGTCTGACCGACTTTCGTCGGGGGAAGCTGCTGTCCGTTCGAATTAGTCGGCCAGATTCTTGTGAAGCCATCGAACACCAATACCCGGCCGGTTGCTTTATAGTAACAGGGGCCGATCGAGGTCTCGGCCACGATTTCCAGAGTCGTTATATTCGATTTCGATGGCTTCATCTGGCTGGCCACGAAGCGCCGCCAGATGAGGTCGTAGAGCTTGAACTGCTCCTCGGAAAGGAACGGCTTTATATCGACCGGCGTAAAATCAACATCGGTGGGGCGGACGGCTTCGTGCGCTTGCTGGGCATTTTTCTTCGAGGTGTAAATATTGGCCTTTTTCGGCAGGTACTCGGGGCCGATATGCCTGTTGATATAACTGCGTGCCTCGTTGAGGGCCTCCGGGGAAAGGTGCGTGCTGTCCGTTCTCATATAGGTAATCAGGCCGAGATGACCCATCGAGCCCAAATCGATACCTTCGTAGAGCTGCTGGGCGACCCGCATGGTCCTTTTCGTCGTAAAGCCCATGCGATTCGCGGCCGCCTGTTGCAATGTGGAAGTGATAAAGGGAGCTGTTGGTTTGGATATGGACTCCTTGGTCTGTATATCAGCGAGCTTAAATTCCGCACCCTTTAGCGCAGCAAAAACCTTGTGCGCCTGGTCCGTATTAGAGGCCTCGAATTTTTTATCACCTATTTTGTTAAGCTCGGCCTTAAAGGCATTATGCTCGGCCAGCCATTTATTCTGCTCGGCAACGGTAGGGGGCTTGCCATCTTCGGTTTCGGGCGTGATAAAATCAAGCCAATCCTGATGATAGTCAGGCTGGATATCAGTACTGAAAACCGCGGGAATAAACCAATATTCTTCCGGCTTGAAATCCCGGATTAGCCTCTCCCTCTCGACTACAAGTTTTGTGGCCACGGATTGCACGCGGCCAGCGGAAAGTCCGCGGGCGACTTTTTTCCACAGCAGGGGTGAAATCTTATAGCCGACAATGCGGTCGAGGATCCGGCGGGCCTGCTGGGCCATTACTTTATCCATATCGATTCGGCCGGGCTGGTCAAATGCGCGTGTTATGGCGGTTTTTGTTACGGCGTTGAAAATCACGCGGTAAGTATTTTCCTGCGGGACGCCGAGAACTTCGGCAAGGTGCCAGGCAATCGCCTCGCCTTCACGGTCCAGGTCGGTGGCCAGATAGAGGTCGCTGCAATCCCTGGCGGCGGCTTTTAAGGATGCTACGGTGCGTTGTTTGCCGGGTGATATCTCGTAGGTCGGGGCGAAATCGTTCTCTATATCAACGTTGAGATCTTTCGATGGCAGATCGCGTATATGACCCATGGAGGCCTTTACTATAAAGCCTGAGCCGAGGTATTTGTTGATTGTCTTGGCCTTGGCGGGCGATTCGACAATTACCAGCGATTTTTTCGAGTTCGTTTTCGGCATTTACCTTCTTACCATAGAGCACGCAAAGACCGCCGAAAAACCAAGAATCACAGCTTGAATCCCGAACGAGTATCGAGTGCCAAGTACTATGACCTACTAATCGGCGTTTTTTAGTACAAAATTTAGAAAAGGACAAATACCGAGAACTTATAAAGAAGTCAAGTAAAAATATATTTACGTAAATCCTGCTATTTACACAAATTATGGGGACACGCCTTCGTCGAGTCGATATTCGATAGTATTTGGTATATAGCCGGTTGTGGCCTTTTGGCAGCAATTTTTTGCCTTTGAAATTGGGTTTGTTCCGTCTTCGCCAGAGGCTACGCCGCGACAAGTTGGGTTTGATTGTGTTTGTTTTGGGTTCGTTTTCACAAATTGCCCAATTTGACTTATTTTCATAATCCTTTGTTAATACTTTATTTACGTTCATTTTGGCCTTTTTGAGTTTGGGTTCGTTTTGGGTTCGTTTGGGTTCGTTTTGGGTTTGTTTGGCTTTGTTTT
>JAUWLI010000196.1 GCA_030613765.1 Phycisphaerae bacterium | reverse complement strand
GGCTGCGTAATTTTTTATATTCCAAAGGATTGTTGAAAATACATCGTGCAGATGCAGTGGTTATAAGCGTCGGTAACATAACGACCGGCGGGACAGGTAAAACGCCGCTTGTCATTCGGCTGTGCAAGCAGCTCATTTCAGATTCCCAAATTCAGCTTTCAAATTCTCAGTGCGCGATACTTACACGAGGCTATAAGGCAGCGAAAGATTTAAGAGGTGAGTCTGGCGGTTATGGGGATGAGCCGGCTGTTCTTGCTGAGAGCTGCCCCGGGGTTCAAGTAGTTGTGAATCCCGACCGTATTGCAGGCGCGGCGGAGGCCATCAGCAGATTCGACGCAAAGGTGCTCATTATGGATGATGGGTTTCAACATCGCCGATTGGGCAGAGAGCTTGATATCGTGACGATTGATGCAACCGTGCCTTTCGGTTACGGTAAGCTTCTTCCTGCGGGACTGCTGCGAGAACCTGTTGGCGCACTAAAGCGGGCTGATGCCGCTGTTATTACGAGGTGTGACCAGGTTGATGAGGCTGAGCTGACCCAACTTGAAGACAAGCTCCGACAGATCAATCCGGAAATGGTCGTTGCATGGTCGGTGCACGCACCTGTTTGTGCGAAATCTATAGACAACAGGGAAATCAACCTTGGGGAGCTGAAAGGTAAAAAAATATTTGCCTTCTGCGGGATAGGCAATCCGGATGCGTTCTTAAATACGGTTGGTGGGCTTGGAGCGGAACTTGCCGGTTCGAAAGTCTTCGATGACCATTACCATTATACGGGCGAGTGCCTGGCTGATATTTACGAACAGGCCAAACGCCTTGATGCAGATTTAATACTGACAACGCAGAAAGACTGGGTTTCTTTTTCACCATCGTCGATGCCAAATACGAGCAAGGATGTAAATTTTGCGTATCTGGCAATCGAATTTCGTTTTATTAGTGGGGAGGATAAAATAACACAGTTGATTAAAAACGCACTGGCGGGTAGAATCTAAAAACAGAGAACATCACATACGCCTTCAGTTACAAAAAGGCGGTAGTAAAGAGAAGATGGTCCCATAATAAAGATGTATGAAGAACTGTTAAAGACGGTAACGAACCTTGGTTCGCCGAATATTTTACTTGTCGGCGACTTTATGCTCGACGTTTATACTTACGGCGATGCGCTGAGGATAAGCCCGGAGGCCCCTGTGCCGGTGCTGAAAGTAACCAAGACTGAATACCGGTGCGGAGGGGCAGGCTCCGTAGCTGCCGACCTTGTGGACCTGGGAGCAGTACCTTCTTGTTTGGGTGTCATCGGAAAAGACCAGAATGGCCAAAAGATAAAGGATGAACTAACAACACTTGGCGTTGATATAAGCGGATTACTCACTGTAGTGGACCGTCCTACTATCAGCAAGCAAAGACTTATAGGTCTTGCACAGCATCGTCATAGACAACAGCTGATGAGGGTTGATGAAGAATCTACGGAGCCGTTGGCGGATGGACTCAATGAGGAGATTTTTCAGGTCTACAAAGACAGGTTAACCAAGGTTGATGTTGTTTGCCTGCAGGATTACAATAAGTGCTTACTCAGTTCGTCGCTTTGCCAAGAAATGGTACAGTATGCAACGAAAACAAAGAAAAAAGTCCTCGTTGATCCGTGCCTGACCAGTGATTATTCAAAATACGCTGGCGCCACTCTTATTACTCCGAACCGTCAGGAGGCTTCAACAGCGGTTGGTTTCGAGATAAATACTACAGAGGATGCCCGTAGAGCAGCAGAGAAGCTGCTGTGTGATTTTCAACTCGAGGCTGTGGTAATTACTCTTGATAAGGAAGGTGCGTATCTTAGAACAGACAAGCTGAGCGAATTAGTATCGGCCCGGCCTCGCAGCGTGTATGACGTTACGGGTGCCGGCGACATGGTTCTGGCAACGCTTGCGATAGCATTGGCCGCTGATTGTGATTATATAACGGCCGTCCAGCTCTGCAACCTCACTGCCGGCATTGAGGTAGAAAAATTTGGCGCAGCGACAGTGTCTATTGAGGAAATTATTATCGAAATCGTAAGTCAAAACAGGGGCAAAAGCGGTAAGGTCCGTTCGATAGATTCCTTAGTGGACGAACTTAGCTGGCATCACAGGCAAAAGACTACTATTGTTTTTACCAATGGTTGTTTTGATGTGGTACATAGAGGACACACCGAGTTTCTGAAATTCTGTAAATCGCAAGGTGCCATAGTCGTTGTCGGGCTAAACAGCGACAGTTCGGTAAAAGCCATTAAAGGACCCGACCGGCCGATTAACAACCAGTATGACAGGGCCGCTGTCTTAGCTGCATTGGAAACGGTCGATTACATTACAGTCTTCGATGAGCCGGATCCGCTCAGCTTAATAAAAAAAATAAGGCCTGATGTATTAGTGAAAGGTCAGGATTGGGCACAAAAAGGTGTCATCGGTCAGGAGTTTGTTGAATCTTATGGCGGCAAGGTTGTTCTTTCGCCGCTTGTTGAAGGCAAAAGCTCCACTACAACAATCGAAAAAATGAAGGCATTGAAGAATTCACATATTGAAAAACGCCGCCAAACAGGGGTCTCGGAAAGAAAATCCTGATGAACGAAAGTATAAGAACACAGATTATAGAAGTAATAGACACACACCAGAAGATGATTGCCGAACTTCGTGAAAGCGGCATTGAAATACTCGCAGCGGCTGCAGAGGCAATAATAACGTCATTTAATCAGGATGGCAGGGTCTATCTCTGTGGCAATGGAGGCTCAGCGGCAGATGCTCAACACGCAGCCAGTGAGCTTATCGGTAGATTCGAACGGCAACGCAGAGCACTGCCGGCTCTGGCCTTGACAACTGATACATCTGTGATAACATCGATTGCTAATGACTTCGGCTATGAAAATGTATTTGCCAGGCAGGTCGAAGCGCTGGTTAATGAAGGTGATATATTCTGGGCCATTTCGACCAGCGGGACTTCGACAAACGTTGTCGAGGCAGCTCAATTAGCTAAAGAAAAGGGAGCTTGTGTACTGGCTTTTACCGGCACGACTAATAGTAAGCTGGAACAGATTGCTGATATTTGTTTTTGTGCAGACGGTTCGACGGCGCGCAGTCAGGAGATTCACCAGCTTGGTATTCATATAATTTGTAAGCTTGTAGAACAGAGTATTTTCGAATAGTTAATTAAAGAAATGGATATGTCAAACAAAGCGATATTTTTAGACCGTGATGGCACTCTAATTGAAGACCCAGGCTATCTCAATCATCCCGAACAGGTAACACTGCTGGAAGGTGTCGCTGAGGCACTTATCGAGCTTCGAAATATGGGATATCTGCTAATTGTTACCACTAATCAATCGGCTGTTGCGCGAGGGATTGTTAGTGAAAAAATTCTTGGTGAAATTCATAATCGCCTAAGGCAATTGCTGACCGAAAGGGGAGCTTATTTAGACCAGATTTATTACTGTCCCTATCATCCTGATGGAGTCATCCCGAAATACCGTAAAGAAAGTGACTGGAGAAAGCCGAATCCGGGAATGCTGCTTGCCGCAAGCGACGAAATGGATATCGACCTTAGCCAGTCCTGGAAAATCGGCAATAGCAGCCGTGACATTGAGGCTGGTTTACGAGCGGGCTGCAAAACTATATTAGTTACTCGCTTGTCACGATACAAAACCACATTGGGCAGACCAGACGAGGCGAAACCGGACTATAAGAGTGTAAATATGAAGGAGGCGGTAAATATCATTAAACAATATCACCGCTCGTCCAACGATGTTAAAGCCCGAACTCAGCCGGCCACAGAACCTGAACTCCAATCAGCTACAGAGACCGAAACACAACTGGCTCCAGAACTCGAACCTCAACCGGTCCCAGAATCCGAACCTCAACTGGCCCCGGAATCCGAAACCAAGCCAACCAAAAAGTCCAAAACCAAGCCAACTAAAAAGACCAAAACCAAACTTGCTACAAAGCTCAAAGCAAAGCTGGCTAAAAAGACCAAAGCCAAACCGACTGCGAAGCCCAAAGCCAAACCGACGGCGAAACCCAAAGCCGAGCCGACGGCGAAACCCGAAGCCGAGCCGACGGCGAAACCCGAAGCCGAGCCGACGGCGAAATCCGAAGCCGAGCCGACGGCGAAATCCGAAGCCGAGCCGGCACCGGAAACAACCGAACAACCAAATCAAAAGCAGGAAAATCATGTAGAGCAAGACGTCCCCCCTGAGGAGACCAAGCAATTGCTCAATAACATTCTTGGGCAACTAAAAGGTATGCAGCGGGCCAATATGTTCGACGAATTTTCCATAATAAGACTGATGGCAGGGGTTGTGCAAATTATTGTGCTGTTTTGCCTGCTGATGACCATATGGCTTCTGATGAGACCAGCCAGACAAGACAATTCGGCTTTAATTTCACTCGGATTTGCCATGGTTCTACAGATGATGTCATTAACCTTTTACATTATGCAGGATCGAAAATAGTGACTCCTGAGGTGTGAAGCATATCTCGTGATGCCAGATAAGAGATGCGAAATGCAAGAGACGGAAAACGAGATTTTAGCATGGCTTCCTTCTCCTTTAGGTGATGCTGTTCTTTGTACCCCGGCCCTGCGGGCCATACGTCAACATTTCAAATCCTCCAAAATCACGTTTTATGCCAGGCCTGTAGTTCGCGGAGTTTTATCACCGTGCAGCTTTAACGACAGATGGCTGGAGCAGCGTACGAACAATCCGTTTGCAATTGCAAAAATGCTCAAGGCCCACAAATTCACACATGCAATTCTTTTCAAGAATTCTTTTGCTTCCGCCCTGGCGATTTTCCTGGCAGGGGTAAAATCACGGGTTGGCTATGCTCGCGATGGACGAGGGCTTCTGCTCACTTACAAACTTGATCCTCCAAAATTATCCGATGGCAAATTCAAACCCATATCCATGATTGACTATTACCTTGCAATTTCGTCCCGGCTCGGGGCAGATACAGCGAATAAAAATCTCGAACTGTCCGTCGACCAGCAAGACCAGGAAAGCTTAAAAGCTAAATTACCGGTAGTTGCCAAATCTGAAGGACCGGTTATCATTATCGTCCCAGGTACAGCAGCCGGTCCAAGTAAGTGCTGGCTCAGCGAAAGATTCGCCCAAACAGCGGATTGGTTTATTACTAATTATAATGCAACGGTTGTTATATCTGTTGCACCCACATCTGTCGAAGAGCAGATCGCAAAAGAGATTTGCGATTCATGCAGATTGTCATTACGGGCGCAGCAAAACAATCTCAAAGACAAACTTATCAACCTGGCAGCCAGTCCTTTAAGTCTTGGCGAATTAAAAGCGCTTTTTTCCAGCGCCGACCTGGTAATAACAAATGATACTGGACCACGGCACATAGCCATAGCTCTGCAGCGTAAGATTATCAGCCTGTTTGGACCGAATAATCCCGACTGGACAGACTCCGGCTATGAAGACGAAATTCAAATAATTGGCGATGCTTCCTGCGCACCCTGCGACAAGCCAATCTGCAAAAAGTCCGAGCATCTGTGTATGCAGTCAATCACGGTAGAGATGGTTTGTGAGACTGCGAAAAAATTACTCGAAAATATCACCTGAAACAGCGATAACTATGCGCGAGCAACAATTTATAATAATTTCTAAATCATCCTTCATCGACTCTGACTATAAAAGGGCATTTAGTGAATTAGGCTTAACTTCAATTGACGCCGTCTTCTCTTTTAATGCCGGCAGAAATTTAGCTAAAAACAATCTTGCGAGGTACCGCACGCGCCTTGAGTTTGAAATAAAATCGCCTGCGGTAACAGTCTTTTTGAAACGCTACAATAAACCGCCGGCTGTAGCCCAGCTTAGAAGCTGGCTCTCAGCTCACAGCCGGGTAAGTTGTGCCGCCTTTAGTTTTAAATCGGCAAATGAACTGGCGGCAGCGGGAATAAATACCCCGAAGACTCTTTTCTATGGCGAGCAATGGGGTACTTTTTTTGAGACAAGAAGTTTCATAATCACCGAAAAAATTCCAAACGCTGAATCATTAGAACGAAAATTACCCGATTGTTTCAACAGCCCGGCTACAGTTGAAAAATTGAAACTTCGA
>JAUWLI010000356.1 GCA_030613765.1 Phycisphaerae bacterium | reverse complement strand
ATCTTACAGAAAGCCTGAGCATATTCTGTGTTTACAAATCCATCGATAGATGAATACAGTACTTCACCATTCTCACCAAGACGTTCCGATACAGAACCTTCGATAGTAAATAACGGGCCGATGATGATAGAGCGGTCAATTGTTTCAAGATAAGAATTGCAGGTGAATAGACCCTGCAAGACAGCGCCTATACCGCCAATTTTACCCACGGCCTCATGGGTAACATGTACTACAGTTGTATCACTGGACATATATAAGTTTCTCCAAGTTGTAAACGAAGTTCAATCACGTTGTTACTGCAACTCTACATAAAATATAGTAAATATCTTCATTGCAGCCAAATTAGAGGGGTATGGTCGGACTATTAAATTTTGTAGACCGAAAAAATCGTGGTGGAGTTGCAGATAGAGGGTGTTTATTGGGACGTTTAAGCCAGCATAAGAAAGTTTTTTCCAGCTTAGCTTATTCGAGAGCGGAGATTTCTTATCAGCCCCGAAAGCACCTGTGGAGGGACATCAGCCAAATCCGGCTCAGGCATTTCACTGACTGCTATTTTGTCGAGAATCTTAATCGCCTGTCGGCCGTAAGGAACTATCGAATCGGCAGTTCTTGTGGCTTCGTCCAGCTCTCCGTTAGCCATTTGTCGAAGGTATAGAATTATGTTTTTCGTTAGCTCCTTTTCGCTTATCTCTAATGCCGGCCTACCGGACCCGGGCGGACCTTCAGGAACGTCACGCTCAAGCAATATCTCTTGTCTGAGATGGTGTGTTTCGTTCATCAGCTCTTTTTGCTTTTCTTCGGCCTCTCCATCAATTGGAGCAAGTTTAAGCTCTACACCAGTCTCAAGGTCGGGGACATACACTTTATTATGACATGCCGGGCATTGGGCCCTTTTGCCCCCGGAACCGTCTTTTGCTTCCACCTTTTTACCGCAGTGTTCACAATGAAATACTATCGACATTTTATCACCTTTGACGAAACCTTTGATTATTTATCTGGTTTATATTCTGCAACTACGTCGGCGGTTATTCCACCGCGAGGTCTGAATCGAGAGGCAACCTTCATCCAGCGTGGTTTACAGGTGCCGGATAAATCATTCAGAATGTCATTTGTCAGGGCTTCGTAAAAAATGCCCTTATTGCGATAGCTTTGCATGTATAACTTCAGGCTCTTTAGCTCGATACATAGTTTGTCGGGGCAGTATTCGATGATAATCTCGCCGAAATCCGGCTGGCCTGTCCGAGGACAAACACTTGTAAATTCGGGACAGTTGATTTTGATGACGTAATCCCGCTCAGGATTTGGATTATCGAACAGCTCCAGTTTTTCTTGGTCGACCATTTCCTGACCTCTCTTAGATATCCTACAATACTATTATAATCAAGATTCTAACCCAAGACAAGCGATAATCAATAACAAAAAATTAAAAAAGCCGTTTTGCAAAAGACCATCGGAAATGGAGTTCATCGTTTTTTGACAGAACCTGACAAAGTCGGTAAAATGCGACTGCCGTAAATATTATGACAATCAGTCTATGTTGCGAAAGCAACCGGCAGTGAAAATTGGAGGATAGTATATGGAATCTAACACCATAGTTTTCAGCAGGCGCCAGTTTCTAAACGCTGTTGGTGCAGCAGCAGTTTCTACTTTGCCGGTTCGGGCCTTTGCCGGGGAGATAACGACAAAAGGCATGAAACCTAATTTTGTTTTTATTTTTGCCGACGATCTTGGCTGGGGTGACCTCGGCTGTTACGGCAATCGCCAGATTAAAACACCATACCTGGATGAGCTGGCTAAAAAGGGGACACTGTTCACACAGTTTTATGTTAATGGGTCGGTCTGTTCACCCTCACGAACATCAATTATGACCAGCCACTTCCCGGCACGTCACGGTGTCCACGGCCATTTCGCAACACACAAGCAAAACGAGGCACGCGCCATGCCCAACTGGCTCGCTCCCAAGGTACATACAATAACAAAATTGCTAAAGGATACCGGCTATACAACCGGGCATTTCGGCAAGTGGCACCTTGGCTCCGGCACGGGTGCTCCGACGCCGGGCGAGTACGGCATCGATGAGCACAGCACCAGAACATCTTCGGGTCCGCAAATCGAGGGCACAAACGATCCATATTTTCGGGCCAGGTCCACCGCCAAGATAGTTGATAAAACCATTCAGTTTATCGAACGCAATCGCGACAAACCATTCTACGTAAACGTATGGACACTCGTCCCGCACGCTACGCTCCATCCAACCGACAAGCAGATGAAACCCTACCAGCGATACGCTCCCCGAGGCGTGCCATACAAGGGAGCAAAACAGATATACTATGCCTCGGTCACTGACCTTGACCAACAAATCGGCCGTCTGGTTAAAAAGATTGACGAGCTTGGCCTGGCCGACAATACTGTTATCGCTTTTTCCAGTGATAATGGTCCTGAAGATTTTGATATTGGGAATGCCGTCCATAGCGGTATTGGCGATACAGGCCCATTTCGCGGAAGAAAGCGAAGTATATACGAAGGCGGTATCCGTATGCCCTTTATCGTCCGCTGGCCCGGCCATGTCCCTGCCGGCAAAGTAGATAACACGAGCATCATCGCAGGTGTCGATTGGCTCCCGACTGTCTGCAGTATGGCTGGCGCTAAACTGCCCGGAGGCTTAAAACCTGACGGCGAAGATATGTCGGCTGCATTACTCGGCAAACCCAAACAGCGAACCAAGCCTTTGATGTGGGAGTGGCGATTCCGAGTCTTTGGCGATATGGCCCATAAGTGCCCAATGTTAGCCATTCGTGAAGGAAAGTGGAAGCTGCTAATTAATCCTGACCGCAGCCGTACAGAACTGTACGATATCCCTAAGGACCCGACGGAATTAGACAACGTCGCCGACCAACATACTGATATTGTGAGGAAACTTTCTGAAAGGCTGCTGAAGTGGCAAAAGACGTTACCTGCCGGGCCCATCGATAAAGAAGCCGGCTCAAATGCCTATCCCTGGCCGAAAGGGAAGTAACCGCGTAAAATATGAGATGAGAAAACTCTCATATATAAAGTTTGATGGAGTTTACCGGTGGCAGATAAAAAAGCGGT
>JAUWLI010000020.1 GCA_030613765.1 Phycisphaerae bacterium | reverse complement strand
TTTCTGGCATGGCATTCCATATCAGCCAAAAAAGCCAGAAAGAAAGCCGATTTTTGGGGTTGGGGGGCCTGGGCCCCGACTGACGGACGGCGGATCAAGAACAGCAGCGTTAAGCTCCTCCAAGCTGATTCAGAACGTGCTATGCTGGAAGTCGCCAATGACTGGCTCGTCGGAAATGTGAAAATGATTGACGAAATAACATTCATTGTCGCTCGCCAAGAGGAATCGGCCTATGTTGTCGACCTGAATTATCATTTAACACCCGCGATGGACATTACCTTAGATAAGACGGCTTTCGGGGGACTCTGTGCAAAGGGCCGAAAGGACGGCAGTGGTTCTTACTATAGCCCAAGTGGTTTGGTCAAACTACCTGATCCCCACCACTTGAAACCAGAAACCGACTGGCCTGCTGCCGATTGGTACGATTACACAATGAAGTTAGACAGCGGCAAAACGGTCGGTGTTACAGTGCTTGACCACCCGGCCAATCCGCCCACTACCTGGCACAATCTTGCGCCCATTGCCATGGTCAATCCCTGCATTGTCGCGCCTGGACCGGTCAAGATCAATAAAGGGCAAACCCTGCAACTTCGGTATCGGCTTGTTGTGCACGACGGACCGACGCCCTTTAAATTGTTAGAGAAACTAACAGAGGAGTGGCGCCGGCAAACATCAAAAGAAACCTTCCAACCTGAACCCGGCTTCGTGCGATTAGACAACGGCAAAGACCTTACTGGCTGGTTCGGTGCCAAATGGTCCGGCGAGAAGACCGGCGATACTACGGGATGGAGCGTCGTCGATGGCGCGATTCATCTTGATTCCGAAGCCGCGAGAAATCATCTGTTCAATGAGAAAACGTATAGCAGAAATGCTATCCTTCGTTTGCAATTTCGTGCCGACCGAGCAGCCGACTCCGGCTTGTGCATTCACGGCAGGCAGTTCCAGATCCGTGATTACCCGAATGCTCTGCCCGATACAAAGAATTATGCACCTTTCTCCAATCGAACAGGTGAGTGGAATGACCTGGAACTCGATATAACCAATGGAGTTGCAGTAATCAAGCTGAACGGCCAAGTTGTTGAGAAAGCGTGGAAATCAGGCCCCGCCGCCACCAGAGGACTGGGTCTGCAAAAAGAGCTCGGCGAAATGGACTTCCGGTATATCAGACTGAAGGAGAAGAAATGATCCGGCAGACACAATCCGGCCTCTGGCGGGGGAGATAAAATCTGTCGGTATCTGCTCGGCCGATTTGATTGAGGAACTATCCGCTAAATGGCGTAAAGGGCGTGCTCAATAGAAGTTAGAAGATTATTGCTGCATAGCCGACACTATCGGTGCTTGTGGTACCCATCTTGCGGAGCATTACTTCGTTGCTGTTAGTGTGTGCAAGCAACAATGCTTCAGTCCTGCCGAGTTTCTTTGCGACTGCGACCGCCGCAGCCGCTGCGCCGGCTCCACAAGCGTTATAGTTCTCCGCGGCGCTTTCGAGCATTCTCTTCGGCTCAAGCTTCAAGGCCAAATCAATAAATTCCCTGTCGTTGACATCGCTGGCCCACTGTAAAGCCCCTGCTCCTGCTCCCATCGGAGTGAAGCCATATCGCGGACCATAATGTGTCAAATCGGTCGAGCCGATGCAGATGATATTCTTGTTCTCGCTCCGGCTGATAACGTCACCAACACTTGTACCCAATTCAACTGCATGCCCTGCCGGCGGGACCAGAATGGGCAATATCTTTGCACCAGTAAACAGATGCTGTATAAATGGGATTTGCACTTCGATACTGTGCTCGGATCTGTGGGCCATAGAGTCCCTAACGGCTGTGGTGCTTTCCAATACGGCATCGGCCAACTCCTCATCAATAGCAATCTCGCCGAGCGGCGTTATCCAGCTACCGGCATCATAAACAGCCGGCGATTGTCCATAATATCCGTGAGCGGCTCCAAATATTACGAAAGTGTGTATCTGTTCGTGCTGTTTTTTTATGGCTGAGAAGACCATCGCAGCCAAACTACCGCTGAATATCCAGCCAGCGTGCGGGACAATGCCAGCTACTATTGTTTCGGGCAATGAGTCGCTGAGTGTTCCTGCATCGAGGCATTCGGTGATTTCGTTGATACACGCATCATGCTGAGCGGGATAAAACTGACCAGCAACAATGGGTTTTCTTGTTTGCATTTCCAGCACCATCTCGATATTATTACGGCGTAATCCAAGACCGTAGAATATTGTAACCTGTTAGGGGAAAAAAACAAATGGCATCTGAAAAAATGAGTTCCGTAGCTGTAGTGATGGGCTCCGATAGCGATATGGCGGTGATGCAAAGCTGCATTGAAACGCTTTCCAAATTTGGTATTGAGCCGATTGTGCGAATAATTTCAGCCCACCGGACACCTCAGATAGCAGCAGAATTTGCCGACAATGCCGCCAAAAACGGTATAAAGGTGATAATTGCCGCCGCGGGCATGGCTGCTCATCTTGCCGGCGCTCTGGCGGGGCGGACGACGCTTCCGGTCATCGGGGTACCCTTAGTCGCAACAAGTGGATTAGGGGGGATTGATGCGCTATTAAGCACGATACAAATGCCACCCGGCGTGCCAGTGGCAGCTATGGCCACCGGAAAGGCGGGAGCCAAAAACGCAGCCATCTTCGCTGTGCAAATCCTTGCATTGTCCGACAAAACCTTATCTGAAAAACTGGAAGACTTCAAGAAATCACAGGAAAAAAAGGTGATCGAAAAGGATTCGGCCCTGCAGTAAAACTACCGGTATCGTCGGTTTTTGAATAGGTTTACTAAACCTGCGCCGAGTATGACGTAAATCGCGACGACGGGTTCGGGAGTTGTAATGAAAAGCTCGAAACTGTCTAAGGTGCCGGTGTCCCAGGCCCAGGCATCGTAAATCTGCAGCCGCCAAATACCATAAGTGTCCTCGCCGTCAAATTCAGAAAGCTTGTAAGGCTCAACAGGTCTGAAGGAGCCTGTAAAAGGCGGCTCGGCCTGCTTAATCGATAGTTCTGCTTCATCGTCAAATATGGTTTGTGTGTAATTTGCGCCCTCAAAAAACTCACGAAAAGTGTACATATTCAAACATATTCTCGTCCCAGCAGGGCTTTGCAGGAAAATTTGCAAATCGAATACATTGGTGTGTGTAATACTGACTCGAACATCAAGATCGGATACAGGAAAATGGTCGGTGATTTCTATAACAGCATCGTCCATCCAACCTTTGCTGATGTCCGGATCACTGCTATCCAGTTTGGGAATCGGCAGGTCGAAGTCGCCGCCGTAAGTATAAACAGGGGCGGCAAAAACAGGGAAAGAGGCCCCCTCCATAATAACAAGAAGTGCCACAATCCATTGCACTGCGCTGCGAGCGTCCATTCTCAACCAGCCGATTAACTTTATCTACAAGTTGGTCGTTGGTCCTATGAAGCAAACAGGTGTCGTCCAGTGATTTTCTCTTATTTGGCTCCGATTATAACCTCATCAGACAAAAATGACTAATAAAAAAATCTTTTTTTGGAGAATTACTCGATTCCTTTTCGTGCTCGGGGATTCCCATTTTAAAACGTATTATTAAACGGGGCGCTTGAAATGATACTTATTTTACTTCAATGACCGAGTTAAATTCACCGAATGGATTCAACTCCGTTAGCTCGTTGTACGGGTCCTGCTGCCACTGGCCGTCTACAACCAGCCGGTAGTAATATTTACCGGCAGGCAAACTCAACTTCGTTTGCCACACGCCACCGGCATCCACTTTCTGCATCGGCGTCTCTTCCGGCTGCCAACTATTAAAGTCCCCCGCTACCTGTACACTCTTGGCTCGCGGATACAGTGTGACGAATACAACAGCATCGTTTACCTGATTGACACCATAATAGTCAGAAAGCTTGACATCGATACCAACCGGCTCTGGTCGCTCTGGTCTTTCAGTCCTCGGAGCCTGCACAGTCTTGATGGCGGGCTTAGCTACCTGCAACAACTCATCAGCGGTGGCACTCATGGATTCGAGCTGTTCGGTCAGGGAGCTGACGATTTCCCGGCGTTGTTGCCTGGCCTCAGAGTCAATAACTTCTTGTGCGAGTAAGCGAAAATCCCTCTGGCCCCTGCTGGCAGGATCGTATTCACTAATGGGTTGGCCGAAACTTGCCGCTTCCTTGATCTTAGTATTGAAATTAGCGATTGTTCCGAACATCTTATCGGCGAAGTGCTTTCGCAATTCCGCCAAAACCTCCCTTGCCATCTTCGTTCTTATATCATACATACTGGCCAGAACCTTAACATCTACCTGCTGGCTACATCGTTCGCAGAGTATATTCAGGGTCTCGAGTTGTTTGCTGAGCCCATGCAGCGCAAAGTAACCGGTCTCGACAGGGACAATAACATCGGTAGCGGCCCTTAGAGCATTGAAGGTCAACAGGCTCACGGCCGGGGGACAATCAATGATTGCGTAGTCGTACTCACCCTTCATTTCGACCAGGACTTTTTTCAAACAACCCTCACACTCAGCAATACCGGCCATTTGCTGTTCGAATGCAGACAGGTCTATACTGGCCGGTGCCAGCTCCAATCTATCGCTAATCTGCCACAATATTTCTGTCAGCTTTATCGGTTCATTTCTGCTTTTGCTTATCAGCACATCGTAGATACTTTGTTCAATCTGCTCCTCGGGCACGGCAAGACCGACTGCGCAATGTGACTGCGGGTCCATATCAACCAGCAAGGTCTTCTGGCCTACTTCAGCAAGTGCGCTTGCCAAGTTTATTGATATCGTTGTCTTGCCACAACCACCTTTCTGATTAACAACCGCGATAGTTCTCATATAATTCCTCTTTCGGCCATTGAAAATGGGCTGCCATTTTGCCCATATTGCAAAATGGAATTCCAATCCAATTACAACGTAAAAATGCCCCTTTCAGTACTAAAAACAGTTGACTACTTATCTATTTTATTCGGCAAAGAAATAGGGAAAACTTTATGTTTTTATGGGACGGGCCGATAAAAGCCCTAATGAATTAACAGCACGAAAAAACGCATTTTCCGCTGGACTGAACTAAAACGGCATAAAAAGCGGTGTTGAACGTACGATTTTAACAGTGTTTTGTACACTTTTGCTGTCAAATCCGCTTTTTTATGCAAGGTTGGAAATATTCACCAACAGATTCCCTACATCCATCTGTACGGGCAGTCAAATTGACCTTTTTAAGCTAAAAAGAACCTTTTGCTGTTTACCACACAAAGGAATGCGTACTTTTCGGATCCATTCGACGCAAGGCTCAGCGTTTGATGAGCCAAGGTTATCCAGAGATATATTAACACCATAGCCACCAAATTAATCCACTTTTTCATAAGCATGAGGAATCCGTTTCTTACTTTTGACGTCCACTATTTGGCTTGGCGAACGCGTCGAAGTGGAATGGTTCTGAACATCGTTGCTCAGCCCAGAGCTATACTTTTCTTTCAACATCTCTTTTTTCTGGTAGCACTGCTCGGTGAAAACGGCTATTTCGGCATCCAAGTTTGGATTGGGCGAATCACCAAAGAAAGCATGGATAATCGGGAAGACCAAGTCTGATTTTCTTTTTCTCAGTTCTTTTGCCATTGCCTCTATTTTAGCCGTTGCGACTCCCTCCTGCATACAGGTGAAAGGCCCAATGTGAAATATCCCCGAAATGTAAGCATCGCCCCTAGGCTTAATTAAGTCGTTCATAAAGTAGTAGGAAATTCCGGTGCTTAATGGGGATTCTCCTTCAATATTTCCGTGGAACTTGTGGTTCTTTTCCAAAGTTTCAATTATATCCATGGGCTTAGGAAGGCAGTGTCTGCCATGAAGAACTTCATGAAACGGCTGAGCAATTTTGTCAGCTATGCGAGACATGTATGTTCCTTTGAGGAACGAATTGAAGAGTTTTCTGGTTTCGTTCCATGCTTCAGCTAAATCCCAGTTTTTGACAGCCAGCTTTATATCTCTTCTTGAGTTTCTTCGGTTCATCTGATTTACATACAGCAGCCAATCGGTGAAGGGATCCCTAACCATTTCCAGCTGTTTTTCTTCCAAGTTCCGGATTACAAAGTTGGTATAAGGGTCGTGCTGTCTCATGTATATCTCGCCAATATAAAGAACAAGGGGGAATCTATCGTGATGTCGGAGTTTGGCTTGAGTAAATCGCGATACAGTCCCTTTGCCCCATTCTATCAAATCAGCGGTTTCGGCACCCTTTTCAATAACTTCTCCTAATACGAGGAGCCTTTCTTCTTTCAAGTCAGTAATTTGCTGTTTATCTTCAGCATAAGGCCGAAATCTGAGGGTTATGTCTTCCAGCAGGTCTGATGCGTTAATCCCCTTGAAAAGAACCTGCTGAATCTTGAGCTTATTCGATGCGCCCTCCTTTTCCGGTACGGGCATATCGAAATAATCGGTTTCTGAGGAAGGGCCTGCTATGGGGATTTTCTGGAGACCTTCGCGGTCCATAAATATTCGCATTACTTCCACGTATTTGCCGAATCTACAAGGGCCGCTTGTCGTAGGCAACATAACAAGGTAATTATCTTCGACGTATTGCCTGCCTTTCTTTTCAATCTGCTCATTCAAGAAGCCAAGGGTGTCTCCTACGACGCCTTTTAGAGGGTGGCATACTTCGGTATGGATATGTTTTCTGGCTATTTCGTAGCCCCTCTGGGTATTAGTGGGTAAGACTTTGCAGTCGATTCCAAAATGCTTTAGTCCTGAGGCCGCGACGTGGGCAGCGTCTCCCATGTAAGGTATGAGCCAGGTTCTTTGGTCATTGTTGTCTGTGGAATATTTGCTTGGCCGTATGTTCTCGATTCTTAGTTTTTCAGGCTTGGTTTGATTGACAACTCTTTCATGGGCTTCCGTTCTTGTTATGAAAGGCGCATTATTGGTCTGAGCGTCGGTTAATAATGTAAGCAAAGGCTTGCCTGCGGCTTCCTGAATTTTTTCTTCCTGGTAAATTTTTAAACTATCCGGCCCACAGGCGAAATTCATCATCCTTATAGGGAACAGATTGGGATGGCCAGCAACAAACAAGTTCGCTTTCAGAATCTTGACGCTCTGAATCCAGAATTCATTATCCGCAATGTCCTCAATAGGAATATGCTCAAATCTATGTTCCAAAAAGATCTGCGGAATATAGTGCAAGCCCCTAACTTGTGAAAACATAACGCCCGAGTTTGAGCTTGCTTCAGGATCGAGCAAAACATAGTCGCGTCCAATACCAACATAGGCTTTTTCGTTACCTTCTTCGATTCTCTTTAAAAATTTATCTCCTTCTTCATAAATTTCTTTTTTGAATTCCTTCTCCGTTTTGTCGGCATATCTTAAAGAATCTCTAATCTCTTTATCTGAAAATCTGAAGTTAAGTCTCTTAAACTCTACCCGAAGAGAATGAACAAGAAGGTTTTCATCCCCAAAATGCAAAATGGGATTGATTTGTTTATCTTCGTCGAGAGAAAGAACGTCATTTAAAATATAGCCTTCCGATTCCGTATAAATACAATATTTTAAATCAGGGGGAGTATCCATTCTGAGCTCAATGAAACTTGGATTAAACAAATAGTCTATCTTTGGGTTTTCATTCAACACCGCTACATGCCCCGTCACCAACTTCCTTGCTATACAGAAGTCTGTTCTTGAGTTGTCAATGCCAATTTTTGCTATCTCTCTGTTGCTTCTCGGTGATACTACAGGAAGAAAACCGAGCTTTTTGAATAAAGCGGCACTCCAAATGCCTTTCTCTCCAAGCGTTGCAGTGCTCCTTTTGATTCCCACGGTTCTTATTATTTTTTTATCTATTTCCGCAGAAAAATCCTCTTCTAATAAGTTCCCCTGCCTTTTGAAATGCTTCTCATATATTTTGTGATATTTATCCACATAATTTGTTTTTGGTTTTCCCGCCGACTCAGAATCTCCTTTAGGACAAAAGCCTCCTGTAATGATTCTGTCCTCCTCAATGCAAAATATCTCGAGTTGACAGTCTCTCACGCCGCAGGATTTTTCTTTAAATAGCGCCCTACAAGAAATCTTTTCTTTTTCAAAGGACATGTCCACTAAATTCCAACCCCTAAAGGCAGACTCACTCTTCTTATTTTGTTCCTCCAATTTTTTTATGTTCTCAATGATATCTAAAGCCTGACCCCATGCACCGAACATTTCCCTATGAGGAAACGCCTCTATTTGTTTGTCCGTTACTTGCGCAAGTGCAGCAAGAAAAGCTCTTCCTAAGGGGGGGCCGCCCTGGGCAGAACATTTCTCTCCAACATGTTGCGAGCCACCTACAAATTTATGATAATAGCTCTCCGCAGTTCCCCTTATTATTGCAGCAGCTATTTCCTCTTTACTGAAGCCCTCTGCGATCAACCTGTTTTCGTCCATTTCCATGAAAACGCCGCAAGTTGCATCAATTACCGGAATTCGCTCAGCTTTTAAGGCATATTCCTGTAAAGAATTTTCTACATTCAAATCTATAATGTCAGCCATGTTTTCCAGCGTCTGGCCGGAACCTGCCTGACAACTATAATTCATCTTTGCCTCTTTAACCACGCCGTTGGAAGAACTAGTGAACTTCATGTCCTGGCCGCCTATTTCAAAAATAGTATCAATCTTGGAATCATAGTGTTTAACGCCCAGAGCATGACAGGTAATTTCATCAGTTATTCTATCTGTAAGTTCTATCCCTTTTCTCATTAGCTCTTCAGATTTTTTCTTGCTAATTAAAATCTTTTGATACAGCTTTCTTGCAGAACCCGTAGCACCGACTCCCCTCACAATCACCTTGTCTTTATGTCTGCTTAAGTATTTTATAACGCGTTTTAATGAGCCTTCCGGATTGCCATAAGTTTTAATATAGATTTTGTCAAGAAGTCGCCCTTTTAAATCAACTAAAGCGCCTTTTGTTGTTGTGCTTCCCCCGTCTATTCCCAACACGACTTCTGTTCCTTTTTCTATGTTTTCCGCGATATTTTCAGATTGGTCATTTACCTTTTCAAGATAGCCAGAAAGAGGTAAAGCAAATTGCCTTTTTCCTCGACTATGCTCAGCAACTTTTTTCAGCTCTCCAAGATTAAAAGCAAAATTGTTGTTTTCTTCTATTCCCTTTAGCGCTGCACCTATTGCTGCGATACTGTGATAATGCTCAGGCTTGGCTATAGCAATGCCAAGAGATGTTTCTAAGTTTCTTCTTATAAGGTCATTACTGAAAACACATCCAGTTGCTATCGCAGTATTAGACTTTTCGGAACGAAATTCTCTTGTTCCAAGGACGTCGATTTTGTAATTCCTTGCCACTGTTTTGAAAAGCCCCGCTAAATTATCCTCTCTTTTTGCGCCTTCGTTCTGTTTGTGGATTAAATCAGATTGAATAACAACGCCGCATCTGGCCAAGAACTCACTCGGTTCTTTTGAGCTTTCAGCCTCTTTCTCGGCGATAGAATAGATTTGTTCCAATCTTGATTGCAATTTCTGCCTGTTTTTGATTCCGGCCTCGTGCCTTTCGCTCTCATCCCCAATTGTTTGGATATTTTTAAGTTCAGGGTTTGGAATTTCACCTTCAAACAACCTTCTGCATTGCTTCTCTATTAATATCCCAGAACCACCTCCGCATTTGGTTCCAGTTCTCCACTCCTGAATAATCTTTTTATGATTTATTTTTTTCACATTAAAAAAGTATGCGTCTTTTGCTCCTATATGGAATATAAATTGCGCCTCCGGACTAACTAATCCTGCTCCTTTTGGAATGGTTACACTATCAAAGTCGTAAGTTAAACCCACCATAACGCTTGGGAAAGACCTGGCATTACTACCCGTAACCGATGTGTTTTTTATCCTGCTCTCGCTGAACTTTTGCGTTATGTCCTCCCAAGCCTCTTTTACTGCTCCAATGGGATCAGCAAAGTGCATTATTGGCTTTGGGGAGTATATTATTTTTTTATCTTCCCCAAGGACCACATAGTGCACAGAACTGCTACCAACATCAAGGCCGACAAAAAGGTTCGTAGCTGATTCTTTCATTCCTTCTTTCTCCATATCTTTTCCTTACGTCCTTTCACCATCAAAAGCCGGCGTTTCTACCGCGGCGGTTCTTAGCACCGTCAACTCAACGGCTCACACCAAGGTCTACCCACCAAAGAAGACCGACACAATGACTGTTGGCCAAGGAAGGGATTGGGCTGGAAGCCTCAGGCAATTACCACTGAGTTGCTTTTGGCAACCCACAATCAAAACACCAGTAATCATACAAGGCACTTCTGCCACACAGCTTACGCCCGCCACACAATGGCTTGGGGTGGTGCTCAATCACCTGATTTAGCACTGCCGATCTCGACGGTATCTTTCTATCGGTGCCCACCTGCCAAATATCATCTTCTTGCAGATAACCACAATTGCAGACAACTTAACTAATAATAGAGAAAAAGCAAGGACTAAATCTCGACTACTCTGTTCGCTAATGCGGTTAATCTGTTAACAAACATGTTGAATCCTTTAACAATTAACAACGGCATTATAAAATAGTTCCCCCCGTCAATCCTACCCAACTAAGCCGCAAACAATCCAACCCGTTTCCCACAAAGAAATGTAAACGTTTGCCCTCTTTAACTTCTTTCTACACCGCCTTTTAGGACCTTTCCTACAAGAAATATAACAATTTAACCCCCCTTACTAATATTAATACTACTTTTTTTCTATTAATAAAATATTAGTTTCTCGGAATAAAGATTTCACTTAGAAATTGTCATAGAAAAAGCATTGCATTTGATGTTTTGCAGGTTATACTTGATCTTTGAAAGGGATTTTTGAGAAAAAATGTTAGAAAGGATTCCTAAAGTAGTTGTGGCTGGTGGCACATATGTTGATATGGCAATAAAGTGCCGCCAAATCCCACCTCCAGGGCAGAGCGTTGCTGGTTCTGCTCTCTCATATACGACCACTGGCCCGGGGCCAAACCAAGCTATGGAAGCTGCCCTGTGTGGTTGTGAGGTCTATCTAATCAGCAAGGTCGGCGGCGATACATTTGCTCAGATGGCCAAGGAGACACTGGCGGAGTCCAACGTCAATACTGACTTCGTTTATATCGCTGAAGCAAAAAACACAGGCGTCATTGTGACGCTGGTCAATTCCGAAGGTGAGAACGCCAGTTGTGTGTACACAGGCGCCCACAGTGATTTGCGCCCACAGGAAATCTACGCGGCGGAGCAGATTATCTCGGAGGCCGATGTCTGCCTAGTTCATGGCAGGTTGCCGCATGAAGCGATTGTAACTGTGATTAGGTGTGCGAAACTGCATAACACGAAGATAATTCTCAACCCCGCGAGGCCCATCGAGCAGCCCAGCCGAATGAGTGGCGATTTACCCATAGAGTATTTCTCCGTCGACATTCTTATCCCAAATCTTTATGAGGCAGCCGAGATCACCGATCAATCTGATGCCGGCATACGAACGGCCAAGCTGATTGGAAGTGATTTGGTTGCTCGAGGCGTTAACTGTGCCGTCATCACTATGGGTAAGCGCGGCTGTATGGTTGTCGACAGAAGTAGTGCCGACCATATCCCGGCTTTTGAAGTTGAGTTAGTTGACCAGACCTGCAGAGGAGACGCCTTTGCTGGGGCGCTGGCCGCTTATTGCGCCGTAAAGGATGATGTCAGAGAAGCTGTTAAATTCGCTTCTGCAGCGGGAGCATTGGCCTGTACGAAATTCGGCTCAATAGAAGCCCTGCCTACTAAAGCTGAGATTATTGAACTCCTGCAGAAAGAAGAAATGGGGTGATTACAATTTTCCCGCCCCACTCGCCAAAGTGGACACCATTATCCACCCTTTATGCGCAAATATTGAGGATTTTGCGAGATAGTCAATTTCAAACCACCATTTTTCCCGGCAGGGGCAGTTCTTTTTTCTTCCTTCCCAAGGAAGTGGATGATTCTCGCTTCACTGGCTTCTATCGGTAATGTTACCTTATGTTCTTTGCCTATTGTCCAGATTGCTATCGCCTCGGCTTTTTCCTTGGTCAGCTTGAAGGCGAAATCTTCGTCGCTGCCCAAGTCAAGACGTTTGTCGATTGAGAATCCAGCCAGAGTAGAGGATAGAGTCCTGGCTGCAAGGTAAGTCGGCTTGGGTTTTAGGTCGTGCATTACGGTTCCAAAATGATGTTCTCTCTCGTTGGGATTGGTGCCATCGTTCTTCCAGTCATACCAGATGCTGACGGGGATTTTCTGGTATAGGTTGATCAAGAACTCTCTGGCCAGATACCGGGCCTGCTGCTCATTGGAAAGGCGGGTATTGTCCCAGTTGATGTTCGAGTAGCCCCATTCGCCGGAGATTATGGGAATATTCTTGCCTTCGGGGGTGTAGCGTTTCATGAGTTCGCGGAGTCGGGCGTAGTCTTTGATCACGGTTTCGGGCGGGTGGGGACGGTATGGATGGACACTGAGGACGTCAATCCACTTTAGCAGCCCCCTCTTAAAGCAGTCCTCAAGCCATTTGAAAGGGATTGTCGATGTAGCCGGAGCGACGACCAAGCCGGAATTGTCGGCTTTTTTAAGTCTGGCTGCTGTTGCTTTGACGAGCTTGCAGTAATCGTCAACATTTGGTTGAGGTCTCCAAAACAGCTTTATGTTAGACTCATTCCATATCTCCCAAAGAATTCCTTTGCCGCAATATCTGGCAGCGGCCGCTTCGGCGAAGGCGGCGAACGCCCTGCGCCCCTGTTCTGTACGGACGGACCTGTCTGACTCATAAAGCCGATTGCTGTAATCGAGGATATACAGGATGCGTATGCCTCGTTTGGAGCATCCTTTTGTCAGGTCATCATAACCGGATTTCTCGAATTCGTAGACTCCTTTTTCTCTCTCGACAGCTTCCCATGTCAGGTCCATCCTGATGAACTTAAATCCTGCATCATTGATTAAATCCAAATCCCGCGGCTGGCCCCTGAAATGTATGTTGACGCCGAAGCCGTTCGGCACCGTCAGGGGGGGCAATTGAACCGCTGCCGTACAGGGGCACGTCGCCATCCCTAAAATTACACAGATTGCGAAAGACATGTAATAGTGTTTAATCATTGGTTTAGATCTCCTTTACTGCTCAAAATTGTGTATTTTGTTTATCCATAGCCGGCATATTTGAGCATACGCAATTGGTTAAGTTATATTCGGTGAACAAGACAGGCAGCCGACACTGTCGATAGTAGTTAGTGTAAATGTAAATATCACCTCTGTCCATAGTTTTTGAAATCACCCCAATTGTGTATGGAAGGCCACCGAATTTCAATCCAAAGTGCACGTTGGTCCCTTGGGGGAGCAGTTGCCAGTTGCCGGGATTCAGTTGTCAGGGTAACACGCAAGATGGTCATTTTTCGCGTTAAGATGGGTAAGAATTTTGCGAAAAATCAATCAAAAGCGCACATACCTAACTACAAAATTGAAAAAAAGTAAAATTTTTTTTATTCCTTTTCTCACATAGGTTTAGAAAAAACCGGCCATCTAAAAACACTCCCAATTTCGTATCAAATGTGAACATTCGTGCATTTATAGAGAGACGTTGTTTTTTTGGTAAGTTTTGAATTGATGGGATTTAGTTATGGGATTTGACCTTTGTATCTTTAAGGACGAGCAGTTCGGGGCCGATTACGTCGAGTGGCTCGTTGACGAACGCTCGGTAGATATTCGGACACACTTTTCGAGGCTGTGGGAATATTACGCAAACAACAGGCAGGATGTAAACAGTGTTGGCGACTCTGTACGAAAAGTAAACGAGCTGGGGCGATGTTATGTGCAGGCACAGGAATATGGGCTGCCTCCCAGGATAACCGGGTTCGTGCACTCGGCAAATACAGGTGTTTTCGGTGGACGGCGGGTACGCGATGTGCAGAGAAAAGAAGTGGTGATTGAAAATGATATCGCGTGGCGAATAAACGCAGCGGTGGATTTTTTGTTCGGAAAACCAGTTAGTTTTGTGTCCAAATCGCCGATTAGTCAAAAACAGGCAAAAATAGAATCCATATTGAAGGAAGTGTTTGGGGCTAACGGCGCTGTCGGATTTTTTCAGGATATGGCAGTGCTCGGAAGTGTTTATGGTTTCGTTGATTGCCTCGTCAGGCCCAGTGGCGAGATCTTAGAAAGCATTTCCTCCTCCTCCCAACCTCCTTCATTTGAAGATGTGCTGCAATTGGCACGGACAATCGACCTGGAACTGATTGAAGCACCGAGAGCACTGCCTGTTCTGGAAGAAAACGACTTTAAAAAAATCAGATATTACGTGCAGCACTTTTACCAGAAGAGAAACGCCCTGAGCAGGAAAAACACTTTTCTTGTGAAACTGCTGTCGCCGAGCAGAAGGAACAGCGATAGCCGGCAAGTGGTTGCGGTGACGGAGATTACTTCGGCCTTAGCCTGGCAGAGGTATGAAGATAAACAGCTCGTTGCCGAAAGCGAATTGCCGTGGGGATTTCTGCCGGTGGTGCATATCCAGAACATCGCCCAGCCATACTACTATGAGGGCCTGAGCGATGTCGAGTCGCTGATAACGCTACAGGATGAGCTTAATACCAGATTGAGCGACAGGGCAAGCAGAATTACGTTCCAGGCGTTTAAGATGTATCTTGGCAAAGGGATAGAGGGCTTTGAGGACAGGCCGGTGTCACCCGGCAGGATGTGGTGCACCGACAATCCGGAGGCGGCTATTGAAGAATTCGGGGGAGATGCGGCAACGCCAAGTGAGGATTTGCATATTGCTGAGATTAGAGAGGCACTGGATAAGACAAGCGGGGTCTCGCCGGTGGTGGCGGGGGTTTTGAAGAATAAACTTGGTAATCTTACAAGTGCGGTGGCCCTTAGGCTGACGTTTATGGGGATGCTCTCGAAGAATGAACGAAAGAGATTTACTTACGCCGAAGGACTGAAAAAAATTGCACAGATGGTTCTGGCGATGCTCGACAGGGCCAACATCTACAAAACCAGCAAGGCGGATAGAGAGATCGATATTATTTTCCCCAGTCCGCTGCCTGAGAATATGATGGAGAAGTTAAAGGAGGCGCAAATCAAAAAAGAATTAGGTGTTCCAACAGAGCAGGTGCTCAGAGAGTTAGGTTACGATACCACGAATGAGAGAGAAAATTCTTATCAGGAGGTCTTATGAGCCCGAGTGAGGCGCAGGACATTTTGTCAGCAGACACAGCGGGACACGGCGACGATGATAACTTGAAACGTGTTCCGATATCCGAATCCATCCGCTATCGGAAAAGGGCACAGAGTGCCGAGAAAAAAATCGAAGCTTTGGCGGAGCAATTAGCCGAGGCAAAAGCTGAGGCCAAAAAGACGGCTGAACAGTTGAGCAACATCCAGGTCGAGCAAAAGTTGGTTCGTGAATTAGCTGCTGCCGGGATTGTGGATTTAGAGACAGCTGTGTTGATTGCCAAAGCCAGAATGGAAGGGGAAACCGAAGCGGATATTGATAGTGTTATAAGGCAGTTGAAAAAGGAAAAACAATATCTGTTTGCAAGTGCCAGCAGAGCTGTGACGGCGAAAAAGACTGCAGGGGCTAAGGAGCGAATGGAAGGCAGCCAGACGGTTCTTGAAAGAGCGGCCAAGAAGGCGGCGACAACTGGTAATCGGACAGATTTGCAGGAGTATTTGAAACTGCGAAGGAATTTTATTTGATTGGATAAAGTGACCAGCGACTTCGCTGGTTATCAACGAAAGGAGAGAAGTATATGGCTTTTACAGGAAAAGCAACTTATTCAGCAGGTACGACATTGCCGGAATTGGCCGAGGATGTATCGGATTTGATCGGGATAATCTCGCCCTATGAGACGCCTTTGCTGGATGCTTTGGGGGATCCGATGCGAGAGGCAACGAGCACACATCACGAATGGCTCGAGGATGAACTTTTGCCTAATAGGGATGCCGTCAACGACAGCACCTTTACTGATCCGGCAGCAGATACAGACTTTGTCGTTGATAACGGCAGCAGGTTCCGTGTGGGGGACCAGATTCAGGTCGAAGGAGTGGAGGAACTGATGCTTGTTACCGGTATCAACGGCGATACGCTGACAGTGGTTCGCGGCTATGCGGGCACTACATCGGAAGACCTTGCCGATAACCAGGTAATTAACATTCTGGGAAATGCAGCTCTTGAGGGTGATAACAAGCCCGACGCGAGGTTTACCAATCGAAGCAGATGCGGAAATTACACCCAGATATTTACCGCTGCGGTTGAAGTAAGCGGAACTGACATTGCTGCAAGCCAACTGGGTCTGGCTGATGAGCTGGATTTTCAAAAGCAGGAACGGCTGCGAGAGTTGATTCGCGATCTGGAAAATACGGTTATCAACGGTGGACAGCCGACCGGCAATCCCGAAGGTAGCAACTCGGTAAGAAGGTCGATGAAGGGAATTATTCAGCACATCTCAACGAATGTTTTCCATACAGGCGATAGCGGCTTCCCAAGCGGTACAGGCCTTGATGAGACCAAGGTCAATTACGTGCTCAGGAAGATATGGGAGAACAGTAACGGCAATGTGGATTTGATTGTCGTCGGTGGTTTTCAGAAGCGAAAGATAAACGATTTCTGTGCTGACAGTCGAACATACGCGGCGAACGATACGACTTTCACCAATATGGTTAGTGTTTACGAAAGCGACTTCGGCATTTGCAGAATTGTCACTTCAAGGTGGATACCACAGGACGGAGTTTTGTTCCTGGATTCATCGAGGCTTAGTGTGCTGCCTTTGGCGGGACGATGTTTCCATTTCAAACCTTTGGCGAGCAGTGGTGACTATGAGTGCGGCGAGCTGATTGGCGAATATGCCCTGGAGTTCAAGAACGAAATGGCACACGGACTTATTCGCGATCTAAGTATCAGCTAAACAGTATGGGTCTATATCGGACGCAATCCTGATAGGTCGGAGCGTCCTGTGTGGGTGCCCAAAGGAGAAACAATTCTTTGGGCACCTGACCGACCCGGTTACACGAGAAAGGGAAAAAGAAAATGGTTAGTTTTTCAAGCGATGTGGACATTTTGAAATACGAGCCCGTACTGTTCGGAGAATTACACCTCTCAGGGCAGGTATTGGCGGCAGGGACAGGCGGAACGCTCAGCGGGACGACGTTTACTGCAAGTGGAGCAGATTTTGTAAGTGCGCAGGTCTCAGCAGGCGGAGTTGTATATATGCATACTGCAGATGGTTCGCTGGATGGGGCGTATGAGATAGTTTCTTTGGATTCGTCGACACAGCTTAGCGTTTCAGTAATCAGGTCGGATTCAGATGATGCTGCCGTAGCGCCGCCGTCTGCTACAGGTATATCCTACCGCGTCAGCACATTCGCGCCACAGGCTGGTGAAGTTTGTTTTCGGTTGACAGAACACTTTGGTATTAAGCCGGGCAATCCTGCAAGCATCTATGATGCTGATGATGTTCTGGATACAGATGTATTAAGAAGGGCATCGGTCTTTGGAGTCATCTCAAGTGTATATGCAATGTTAGCCAGTAAGGCCAAAGATGAGAATTTTTGGAAGAAGAGTCTGCATTATCAGAAACTTTTTGAGAGGGCAAAAGAGCGGTGTCGGCTTAGTATTGACATCGGCTCAGATGGAGTAGCAGATGTCACCAGAGTGGGAGCGTTTGTAAGGTTGGTCCGGGATTAGTTAGCGAAAGGAAAGCAAATGAGCGCTGCTTTGGATGGGCAAAGTTTGTTTGGCAGTCAGCAGTTAGAGATTGAATTGGGCAGTATTAGCCGCGATTCGATAGAGAGAGCGGTGCCGGGACTGGACGGCGTGCTCAGTGTTGATCTGGGTGGGCGCAGCAGGAAGATAAGACAGAAATGTGTGCTGCGGGCGAAAAGCCGATCGCAAATGGATGAGAGAATCAGCGCAATATCGGCCTTTATGGATGGCAATACGCATACGCTAATGACCAGCGGCGGCAAGGAGTTTGAAAATCTGCGGATGGATGTTTTCAAGGTGAGCAAAGAGCGAGCGGGCGGTGGTGGTATAGTTATCGATTATGAAATCGTTTATACACAGCTAAAGGTTCAGCAATAATGGCACTAATCAGTAGTGGGATAGAAAACATAAGGGCGTTTGAATTGCCCTGTGGTATTTGGGCTGATGGTGAGTGTGTTGGAAGCCCACGGACAGCTTTAGTAAAGTGGCGGTCGGTCTGGGATAATAAGTTTTATCAGGTGTATGTCAACGGCCAATATGCAGGGGCGACGGTTGACAGTCAGCAAAGGCAAATGATTGTTCAGTTACCTACCTCTTTAGAGTCGCCGGTTCGGATTGAGGTCTTTGCCATCGAGGCTGAACAAGCAGCGACTGATTTTAGCAGTGAGTTTGAATCGTCAATTGGACAGAGCGGCCGGATTAGGATCAGTATGCTGCGTGGTCAGAGTTTGCCGATTAGTGCAATTGCTCAAGTCTACTTTGACAACGGTACGGGTGAAATCGATTATGACAAGGCGCTCAATGATTCGCCGATTAGAATCTGGCCTGCCCGCCAGGATAAAGCAGGATTTGGTATGAGCAGGTTCAGCATTAGTGATTTCGGTTATGACTCGGCGGCGGCGGTAGGGTTTGGAAAGGGTGGATTTGGTCATGGTCAGTTTGGTCTTGATGCTGATTCGTTAGAGTGGACAAGCCCAGTGATGGGAGCTGGTGTTTACAAATTTGCCGTCAAGGTTACTGACGAGGTGGGCAATGAAAGTGGTAGCAGCGAGACGAGCCAAGTCATGGTGACACCAGCAGCAAGGCCAGCTGAGAAGATAAACATTTCTTCGTTTAATAAGCAAACGAACCAATTAGTGTTGGGTATCTCGTAAGAGGATAGCAAGGAGAGCATTATGAGTGAAGTGTATCCATCTGATAATGAATTGTTAAACATACAATCTGACAGTGAGACTGGTGTTGAGTATATTCCTACCGGCACATCGCCATATTATTTGCAGTTTCGAAAATTGCTGTCTCGAATATTGCTTGCTGCACGGCGGGCGAACGATTTGCGGGTTTATGACGAGGGCGGACTGGATATTGGCGTCAAAGAGGGCAAATTCTGGCTGGGTACGGGGCTGGTAAACTATGATGGCTCGTCGGGCAATACACTGGC
>JAUWLI010000348.1 GCA_030613765.1 Phycisphaerae bacterium | reverse complement strand
CATGCAACTATATCTGATTAATCCTTCAAACCCGCTTGTCAGCATCGTCAATGTCAAGGAGAGCCGCTGGAACCGATACCGCGTGTGGAAACCACTCGGCCTTATGGTTCTCGCGGGGCTCACTCCAGCGGAGTGGGAAATCTCAATTGTGGACGAGAACCTCGGCGCGCCGGACTATCCGTCCATGCCTCGGCCGGACTTGGTGGGGATCACCGCTTTCACCTCGCAGGCGAACCGGGCCTATGAAGTGGCCGCTCACTTCCGGCGTCTGGGCGTGCCCGTTGTCATGGGCGGCATTCACGCAACCATGTGCCTGGACGAGGTCATGGAGCGTGTGGATTCGGTGGTCACGGGCGAAGCCGATGGCATCTGGCCGCAAGTTCTGGATGACGTCCGGCATGGCAGCCTGAAGCGCCGGTATGACGGAGGACTGTCTGCGGTAGGCCGTATTCGACCCGCCCGTCACGATTTGCTGGCTACGGGATATGCCTTCGGAGCCATTCAGACCACGCGCGGTTGTCCGTTAAACTGTAGCTTTTGCAGCGTGACGGCGTTCAACGGGGCCCGTTACCGGCAGCGTCCCATTCCGGATGTCGTGCGGGAATTCCAGTCGATCCATGAGAAACATGTTCTGGTGGTGGATGACAACCTCATTGGCACGCGCTCCAAACACATCGCCCGCGCTAAAGAACTGTTCCGCGCCATGGCCCAGGCGAACCTGAAAAAGGAATGGGTTGCCCAAGCCACCATCAACTTCGCCGACGACGAAGAACTCCTGGCGTTGGCCGTGAAGGCCGGATGCAGAGGCGTCTTCATCGGCTTTGAATCACCCGCGGAGGAAGGGCTCCGTGAACTTGGCAAGAAATTCAACCTTCTGAA
Source organism: Phycisphaerae bacterium (assembly GCA_030613765.1). The sequence continues at coordinate 2,316 of JAUWLI010000348.1, read as the reverse complement.
AGGCCGGGACTTCCGCGCCTCCGTGCGGCGTATCCAGCAGCACAACATTCTGGTCGTGGGTTCCTTTATTATCGGTTTGGACATCGATGAACCGGGCATTGGTAAACATATCGCCGAGGTAGCCAGTCAATACGGTGTGGATAATCTCAACGTGCTGTTTCTAACTCCCTTGCCCGGAACGCGGCTGTGGGACCAGATGAAAGCGGAGGACCGTATCGCCCTCGATACGTTCCCCGAAGACAGGAAATACTACACGCTGACCTTCCCGGTGGCCCGATATAAGCATTTGTCTCTGGACGGGATCATTGCAGAGATGATTTCCTGCGATCGAAGCTTCTACTCCATGCCGCGTGTTCTGCGCAGGGTGTGGAGCAACTTGTGGCAACGCCGCCAGCCGTTGATTGCCTTGGTGGGAAATCTCTCATATAGGAACAACCTCCGGCTCAACTGCAAGGCATACGCTGACTTCAAGCGTTACTCGGGCAATAGGCACAATTTTGTAAGGGAGTCATGAAAGAGAATGGTGATCGACTTTTTTGAAAACAATCGATTCGAGGAAAATAGTCCAACAATGGCATCAACACCGACCGGGTATTGCCGCGCGGCCTTACCGCACGTCAATCCCCGGCGGGTTAGCCTGAATAGAAATGAGCAAAGGAATCAATATGAATAAAATCAAAGTCGGAGTTCTCGGTGCGACCGGTATGATCGGTCAAAACTATATACGCTTGCTGGACAACCATCCCTGGTTCGAAGTCAAGTATGTTGCCGCATCACCAAATTCCGCCGACAAACGATACGAAGAGGCAGTCGATGGACGGTGGCATATGCAAACACCGATTCCGAATGGTATTAGGAACCTAATTGTCGGCGATGCGAATCATATATCACGGGCTCAAGGAAAGTGCAGTTTGGTGTTTTCAGCAGTTGAAATGGATAAAGCTGCGATTGCGACACTGGAACTTGGATATGCCTCTAATGGTTTTGCGATAGTGTCGAATAATTCAGCCCACCGTCTTACTGAAGATGTACCGATGGTTATTCCAGAGGTTAATCCGCATCACCTAGATATCATCCCTGTCCAACGAAAAAGGAGAGGGTGGGACAAGGGATTAATTGTAGTAAAGTCGAACTGCAGCATCCAGAGTTATATGACCCCCTTATACGCGCTGCTGCAAGCGGGATATAAAGTTCGCAGAATGATTCTTACCACACTGCAGGCGTTATCAGGTGCAGGGTATCCTGGACCATCAGCACTAGATCTTATAGATAATATTGTTCCATTCATTAAAGGTGAGGAAGAAAAGTCTGAGATGGAGCCCCTTAAGATTCTTGGACGAATTGAGGCTGGGGTTTTTGTCAACGATACCTCCATAAAAGTATCGGCGCATTGCAATCGTGTACCAGTTACCCATGGTCACATAGCTTGCGTTAGCTTAGAGTTCGGTGATACTAAACCAGACCTCGATGAGATAATTAGTTTATGGCGTGAGTTTCGTGCCGTTCCGCAAAATCTTGATTTACCTTTTGCTCCCAAACGGCCAATCATTTACCGTGAGGAAGTGGATCGTCCTCAGCCTCAGAAAGACCGCGACGATGATAGGGCGATGGCGATTATAGTGGGAAGGTTACGTGAGTGCAATGTTTTCGATATCCGCTTTATAGGATTACACCACAACACGGTGCGCGGTGCGGCTGGTGGCGCAATACTTACAGCAGAGTTGCTGAAGGCTCAAGGCTACCTAAATTCACAGGCCAACAATAGGATTCTTCCTAAAGGCCGCGGCTGATCCTTCACATTATGTTTCATGGAAATTTGCGGAAAATGATCAAGATACGACCTTTTGAAGAAGCTGATTGGGTTGCCACTTGGCAAATTATAAAGCCCGTATTCCAGGCTGGTGAAACCTACGCCTTTTCGCCTGATATCTCAGAAGAGGAAGCACACAATATATGGGTGGAGATGCCTTCCGCAACGTTTGTTGCAATGGATGAAAACAACAAGGTCATTGGCACCTACTTCATCAAACCAAACCAGCCTACCCTCGGGGCTCACGTCTGTAACTGCGGTTACGTCGTTGCGGAAAATTCTTGCGGTAAAGGGGCTGCCTCCGAAATGTGTGAACATTCTCAACGTGAGGCAATATCCCGAGGCTTTCGAGCTATGCAGTACAACTTGGTTGTTTCTACGAATGAGGTCGCTGTACGCCTCTGGAAAAGGCATGGGTTTGAAGTGATCGGTATTCTACCAAAAGCTTTCCGGCATCACCAACTTGGCTTTGTGGATGCGTACGTGATGTATAAACAATTAAAAAC
>JAUWLI010000349.1 GCA_030613765.1 Phycisphaerae bacterium | reverse complement strand
CGAGACTATTTATCTCCTTTTCGGTCAGAGTGGATGTTTTTCCATGCTTATTACCGGCGTTGTATTGAGTCAGCACTTCTTTGATTGTACTGGCACGACCGTCATAAAGATAAGGGCTGGTACGCCATACTTCAACCAGTGTTGGCGTATCAAAAGACTGGTTTTCATCCAGACCCTTTCCGGTGCCGATATTGTATTTCTTAAGGTCGGTATATAGTGGAGAAGGATGACATGAAGAGCATCCTGCCTTTTTGAAAATCCTTTTTCCTCGTTTTGCCGTCCTGCTCAGCCTGCCTTTGGTCAGATAAGGACTTTGGACAGGTTTGAGTGACTTGAGATATTCATCTATCGCGACGGCATCCTCTTCGGGACGCACGGCAAATTGAATGTGCCTGATGCCGGCACGAACGGCCGACTCGGCGTCGGGACGAACGCCTGTCATCATGGCGGGTGGTGTTTTGTGGGCGAGTAACATACTTTTTGTATTCTTGGGATTGCCGATGCCGTCGTTTAGAAGGTCCCAGTTGAGGGCATCGACCCGTGCGCCGCCGGGGTGGCAGCTGGCACAGCTCTGCCAATGCTGAAAGCACAGCGAGGCATCATGAAATAACATCTCGCCTTTGCGTATCTTAGTCAAAGGTTTCCTTGGGCCCAGCGCAACAGATTGCGCTCGAGGCAGTTTTTCGGGATTGATGTCTACAATGCCGAGGCTGTCCGTGAAGTATTCAGCCACGTACACTTTTGTCCCGATTATGGCCAGACCTCGCGCCCCATTGCCGGCGAGCTTGAGCCGACGTCGCAAACCTACAAGAAAGGACAGGTCGTTCGGCACATCGGCAGGTGACAGCGAAACGTCAGATACTTTTTCGCCCTTTGCCACGCTCGCCAATTTGTTGTGAAGTTTTGTTGAGTCGATGACACTCACCTCGTTAGTGCCGGCGTGGGTGACGCAGATATATTTGCCGTCATCAGTGCACGCCACGTTCCATGGATTGGCCGCTCCCAAATCGACATCATCGAGAAGGACCGTATTCAACAATTGTTTCTTCGATACATCTATGATGCTCAGGGCATTTGTATTCATCCATCCCCGCTCCAACTGTGTCGTGGGGAGCTGATAGCGAGCCAGGATATGAGTAATATAGGCGTGTTGGCCGTCGGGTGAGACACAGATGCCTTGCAGATCTGTGCTGCCGTTGGGAAGGTCGATGGTTTTAATCACCTTATTTGTGGTTGTATCCAGGACGGAAACAACTGCTGCCGTGTAGTTTCCATCAGCTGCGCCCGCAGGCAGATGGTTGGCTACAAAAAGAAGCTTGCCATCTTGTGTAATAGCCGCAGCTACAGGTTCGCGCTGCACGGGAATTGTTGCTAATTCTTTCTTGGATGCCAGGTCTATTACCGAGACGTTGTTGTTGAATCGGTTGCAAACATAGAGGGTTTTCCCGTCGGGGCTGAGAACCGGTGCGGTTGGTGTGTGCTTTGCGGGGAGTTTGTGGTCAATTTTGCCGGTATCCAGGTTTACGACATGGACGCCTCCGTTCGGCACCCCGGCGGTGACGTAGAGTGTCCGGCCGTCCGGAGCGAGAGCTAATTCGGTCGGCTCCCCGGGCAGCGAAATGACCTTCGTAACCTTGCCTGCGGCAATGTCAAAAACGGCAATTTGTTTCGCCGTGGCCTCAGCTACATACAAGGTCTTGCTCTCATTGTCAGCCACGAGCGCCAGTGGCGAGAGATATTCAGCGCCGGCTTTGGCAGCAAACAGGATAGTGCTGAAGCCAACAAGGACCGGAAATATGTATACCCACACTTTTTTCTTGTTCGTACGTTGTTTTGTCACCATCTGAATTTCTACCCTCTCACAAGCATTTCATCAGTGTGTCGCGCCATCGGCCTTTTTGTCCGACCGCATTCCCACGTTTGCTAAGGAACTTCCTTAAAATTAAGACAATATAAGACAATATAAGACAACGGCAGTATAGCAGGATTTTATGACATTTGCCAGGGAAATTTAGCGGTTATCTATCCTGTTGGATAGATAAAGACGCAAGGAAAACCGGGCTTGTTATTTTCACTGAATTTTGGTATATCTGACCTATTGTTGTATGTCGAAAGCACCTCGGTAGTGGTTCCGGCTTCTTCGAATGGTCCGAACCGCAAACGTAACGGTTAACATACTTGGAGGTTCACAATGAAGCTTAATCGTCGTCTTTTTATCAAGTCAGGTCTCGGAGCCGGTGTATGTGCGATGACACAGGGGCGTATGTCCGCCGCCGGCCCTCGCAAAACAACCATTGCTCAATTGGACAAGGCTGCTGCCGCTCCGATATTGAAGATTGCGTCCATTAAATCGCCTGTAAAAATCGCCTCCATTGAGCTGCTGCGTAATCGAAGGGACTTTTTTGTTCGCACGACATCTACCGATGGCGCCGTCGGCGTCGCCGTCACCAATGGTCGCGCTGCATATCTACACACGATTCTGAAGCAGTTGGTCATACCGTATTTCGTTGGCAAGGATGCCCGTAATCTCGAGTCGCTTATTGACGGGGTATATGTCTATCGCAGCAATTACAAGCTGTCCGGCGTGGCGCTTTGGTGCTGCGTTGCATGGGTGGAATTCAGCATCCTGGATCTTCTCGGTAAGATAATGAAAAAGCCTGTCGGTGAGCTGCTTGGCGGCGTTGTTCGCCGTGAAATACCAATCTATGTAGCCAGCGGCAACCGCCACACGACACCGAAGCAGGAGGTGGATGTCCTGGCAAAACACATTGAGCGAACGGGAACCGGAGCCATCAAGTTCAAGATCGGCGGGCGTATGAGTAATAATGCCGACTCTATGCCCGGCCGCAGCGAGGGCCTGATTCGCATTGTGCGCAAGGCCCTTGGTGATAAGGTCACTATATACGCTGATGCAAATGGTTCCTACGACTGCCGTAAAGCCACCGAGCTCGGAAAGCTTATGCAGGATAGCAACATTGATATGTTCGAGGAGCCCTGTCCGTTCGACCATTTGGAGCAAACAAAGTGCGTTGCGGACGCGCTGTCGATTCCAATCTCCGGCGGGGAGCAGGAAACCAGCCTTCGTCGTTTTCGCTGGATGGTCCACAATAATGCGGTGCAAATCGTCCAGCCGGACCTCCATTATAACGGTGGATTCATTCGTGCCATCCGCGTAGCTCGTATGGC
>JAUWLI010000235.1 GCA_030613765.1 Phycisphaerae bacterium | reverse complement strand
CCACCGCCGGCCGAAGTCGATACCAAGCAAGGTTCGGTACCAATTCGGTGTAAAGCCCATTTCAGGACGCAGAAACGGCTCGCTGCCTGTCGCCGGTCGCCGAGTGGCAGACGCCGCCGGGGCGATATAGCTAATCAGTTGACGGGTTTCCTGTGACATCGTGTTATTCAAGTTTCAAACCACTTGCTTAACTTTCAACAATCCATCCAAAATCTTCAAACTCATTTTATCCCTTAAATCCAACGATTAACAGCACATTTTCAATGAATCCTGGCTCGGCTTAGCAGCAGAATGTGTTTTTTGCTTGAAGTACTTTTCAAATGCAGGCAAAATGTATCTAACTTGTAATCAATGGAGGCCAATTTGGACTATCTGCCCAGGATTTGATTGTAACACACTTATTAAAACGGTTAGGAGCCAACAATCGAAACATCACAAAGAAACGCAGGTTACAATGAACAGAAAAATGTTCTGTCAAATTATTACAAACGGAGCAACAAAATGAAATACTCGATTGTGTGTATCACGCTCGTTTTAGGAACTATATTGGCAGCAAAAGCCGCCCGGATGCCGACCGAGAAGCAATATTCCAACAGTATCGGTATGAAGTTTGTTCGCATAGAGCCGGGCACGTTTTACATGGGCTATGCCGGCCAGTTGCCTCAAGAGGTCCTTGATGCAAAAGAACATGGCGGCAGAAGCATCGGACTTTCTCTTTTCGGCAAAGATGGTGATTTCGATGAACACCCGGCACACAAGGTTACGATAACAAAGCCTTTCTATATGGGAGTTTATGAAATCACTAACCGTCAATATGAACGTTTCGACCCGTTGCATATGCACTTGCGAGGAAAAAGAGGCTTCTCAATTGACAACGATGAAGCCGTTGTTTTTGTGAGCTGGCACGAGGCGAAGGCCTTTTGTGACTGGCTAAGCAGGAAGGAGGGCTTACCCTACAGGTTACCGACTGAAGCTGAGTGGGAATATGCCTGCCGGGCCGGAACAAAAACTCAATTCCATACAGGGGACACACTACCGGATCAGTTCCTTAAGAATCCGGACAATAGTTGGTATCCCTGCCCGGACAACAGCAGAGGCAGAGAAGAAGTTGTGCCTCTTCATGTCGGCAGGACGCAGCCTAATCCCCGGGGTCTGTACGATATGCACGGCAACGTCGAAGAATGGTGTCACGATTGGTACGGACCTTATATAGGTGACGAGCAGTTTGATCCTGTCGGCCGTACTGATGGTGCTTTCAAGGTCACCCGCGGCGGCAGCCATGGTACTGTTGCCTATTACCTGCGAAGCTGCAACCGGATGGGTACACTACCGCAAGACAGGACCTTTATGATAGGTTTTAGGGTTGTGCTGGGAAAGCTGCCTGATACAACACCGCTGCCCATACTCCTCAAACCGCTCTATCAGCAGAACGTCAGGCAAAAAGTGCCAGGCGACGTAACCAAAGGCCCGAACCCGGACAAGCCCCATTTTCACGGCCCGCGAAACTACGTCAAGATTGACAAAGATTCTATCGGCCCGCTGTTCTCCAGACACAATCACGACCCTGCCATCGCGGAATGTCCCAACGGCGACCTGATTACCATCTGGTATACATGTGTCACCGAAAGGGGACGTGAGCTTGCCCTGGCAGCCAGCAGACTGCGTTATGGAGCCGAACAATGGCAGCCCGCTTCGCCATTCTGGGACGCGGCAGACCGAAACGACCATGCACCCGCGATGTGGTACGACGGAAACAGGACGATATACCATTTCGTAGGGCTGTCGACTGCCGCCACGTGGGGACCGCTGGCCATGGTGATGCGCACATCCATCGACAACGGCGCGACCTGGTCCCAAGCCAGGCTAATTAGGCCCGAACATCAGCGGCGCAATCAGGTTACAGAATCGGTTTTCCGCACCCGCGAAGGTTATATTATTCTGGCTTGTGACGCAACTCCAAGAGGCAGCGGCGGCACAGCCATTCATATCAGCAAAGACAACGGCTTGACCTGGACCGACCCCGGCGGAACCATAGCAGGTATCCACGCAGGCGTCGCACAGCTCGATGACGGCAGGCTGATAGCATTAGGCCGAAGTGACAACATCAGAGTCGACGATGAGCAGCGAATGCCTATGAGCATCTCCGTTGATATGGGAAAGACCTGGAACTACAGCGCTTCACAGTTTCCACCTATCGGCGGCGGCCAGCGCCTCGTGCTCGTCAAACTCAGGCAAGGCCCCCTGTTCCTGGCAACCTTTGCCAATGGAAAGCCGCCCGTGAAAGTAACCGATGTCTCGGGAAAGAAACATGAGGTGAGAGGACTCTTCGGCGCGCTTTCTTACGACGGTGGACAGACCTGGCCGCATATCCGCCTCATCACCGATGACGGACCCGACCGGGAATGCAAAACCACCGATGCAAGGAGCTTCACTATGGGACTGAGCACCGCTGAACCGAAAGGCTACCTCTCCGTCTGCCAGGCAAGAAACGGTATAATACACTTGATAAGTAGCTGGAACCAATACGAATTCAATCTCAAATGGCTCCGGACATCACCGCCGTCAAAAGTTCGGTAACGTAAATCCTTCATTGTTGAAGGAGCACTGGTTGTCGGTAGAGATGGAGACAAAACAAGGTAAGAAGACAGGAAAGTAAAAACCTTTTAGGTTTAAAATATAGAAAGGATTAGTTCCGATGAAAAGAATAAACCGATTCTTTGGAGTCCCCAAAAGCACTCTTTCGCGTTTGAAGAATCTCTTTATGATGTCCGCTTGCCTGTTGGCAATGTCATGCATCTCATTGGCGGCAAGACCTCAGCAGAAAACTCAAGAGCAAAAAGCCGCCCAGATTCTGCGTACTACCGGCGTCAGGGGTGGTCTTGTTGTCCACATTGGATGCGGAGAGGGAAAGCTCACGGCCGCGCTGCGCGCAAACGACAGTTATCTGGTCCACGGACTGGACACAGATGCAAAGAACATCGAGCAGGCCCGCAGGCACATCCAGTCGCTCAAGCTATACGGCAAGGTGTCAGTCGACCGCTTAAACGGTGGCAGTCTTCCGTACATAGACAATCTCGTCAACCTCATCGTTTCCGAGCGTCTCGGCGGGGTCCCAATGAAAGAAGTCTTGCGAGTTTTGGTTCCCAACGGCGTGGCCTACATCAAGAAAGGCGGCAGGTGGACCAAAACAATCAAGCCACGTCCCGAAGAGATTGACGAATGGACACACTACATGCACGACGCCGGTGGCAACGCGGTGGCGCATGATTCGGTGGTCGGCCCGCCCCGGCACCTGCAGTGGCAGGGCAGCCCACGCTGGGCGCGGCACCACGACCACATGTCAAGCGTCAGCGCGTGTGTCTCGACCGGCGGGCGATTGTTCTACATTTTTGACGAAGGCGCGCGTTCTTCCATTCTCCTTCCACCTAAGTGGACCCTCATCGCCCGCGACGCCTTCAATGGCACAATCCTCTGGAAACGGGGGATCGACGAGTGGTACACGCACATGATGCGTCTCAAGAGCGGCCCGGCCGTTCTGCCGCGGCGACTGGTGGCGGTCGGCAACCGTGTGTACGTGACTCTCGGTATCGACGCGCAGTTGACGGCGCTCGATGCGGCCACCGGCCAGGTTGTGCGTGCCTATAAAGAAACCGAAGACACGCAGGAACTGGTCGTCTCCGACGGCGTGCTGTTCGTAGTAGCCGACAAGCCGAAGAAGCAGGGCGAAAGTGACAAGCACAATCTCTGGGATGTGGCTCAACGCCGTCTGATGGCCGTCCGGGCCCAGACAGGCGAAATACTGTGGCAGAAAGAATGGACGGTTCTTCCGATGACCTTAGCGGCAGACTCGAAACGCGTATACTTCAATAACGGTGAGAAGGTTATCTGTTTGGACCGCACCAACGGCAGCGAGTTGTGGGCCTCCAGGCCCATACCCCGATGGTCGAAACTCCCGTCGTACTATGGCGCAACGCTCGTGGTATATGAGGATGTGGTTCTTTACTCCGGCGGCGAGAAGATGATCCCGCACCGCGGCGGCATTGACACGATGACGGCCCTGTCAGCTCAGGATGGCAAGGTCCTGTGGACAGCCGAGCATCCGCCTTCGGGGTACCAGTCGCCGGAAGATTTGTTAGTCGCAGACGGGCTCGTATGGGCGGGAGCAACGACAAACGGTGGCTATTCGGGAATATTCACCGGTCGCGACCCGAAAACGGGCGAAGTGAAAGTCGAGTTTCCGCCCGATGTCGAAAGCTACTGGTTCCATCACCGCTGCTATCGCGGCAAGGCCACGGACGACTACCTGCTCATGTCCCGAACCGGTATCGAGTTCATCGACATCAACAGGAAAAGTTGGGAAATCAATCACTGGATACGCGGCGCATGCCTCTACGGAATAATGCCATGCAACGGCCTGATCTATGCTCCTCCGCACCCGTGTGCCTGCTATCCGGAGGCCAAGCAAAACGGTTTCTCGGCTGTGGCGTCTACAGCTGGTCGGATTAGGCGCAAAATATCGAAGGGCGACAGGCTCGAAAAAGGTCCTGCCTACGGTAAGGTCACCACAATCGAGGCATCTGGAGAGGCTGATTGGGCAACATATCGACATGATGCGGCGCGCAGCGGCTTCACGAAAGTATCTGTTCCAGCCGACTTGAAACGCGACTGGGAAAACGATTTAGGCGGTAAGCTCAGCAGTGTGGTGAGCGCCGGGAACAAGGTTTTCGTGGCGAAAGTGGACACCCACACGGTTTATGCCCTTGATGCCGGTTCGGGGAAGACTCTGTGGAGCTATACGGCCGGAGGCAGGGTCGATTCGCCGCCGACAATCTATCAGGGGATGGCGATTTTCGGATGCGCCGATGGATACGTTTATTCTCTCAGGGCGTCTGACGGCGAACTTGTGTGGCGCTTCCGCGCAGCACCGGATGACCGGCGTCTGACTGCCTTCGAGCAGGTCGAATCAGTCTGGCCGGTACACGGCAGTGTGCTCGTACAGAACGGTCTGGTTTACTGCGTTGCCGGGCGATCAATGTATCTCGATGGCGGACTACACCTGCTGCAATTGGACCCGAAAACAGGACGTAAGGTTTCCGAGAAGGTTCTTGACGACCGCGACCCGGAAACCGG
>JAUWLI010000285.1 GCA_030613765.1 Phycisphaerae bacterium | reverse complement strand
TGGGTGTATGAAGATATCAGGGTCCACCAGTCCGGTCGGCCTTATGATTTGCTCGACAACCTCATTATGACATAGTTCCAGCTCGAACGGTGAAGGAGTAGCAGACACAAAAATGACTTTGGACAACATCTCCTGAAACTCTTCGAAACGCAGAGGCCTGTTGTCCAGCGCGCTGGGTAACCTGAATCCGTGTTCAACCAGTACCCCTTTTCTGCTTCTGTCACCGGCCCACATTGCCCGAATTTGCGGAATGGTAGCGTGGGATTCGTCGATGAATAAAAGGAAATCCTTCGGGAAATAGTCAATCAGCGTGTAAGGTCTGGATCCGGAAGGGAGCCCCGACAGGTGCCTGGCGTAATTCTCAATCCCGCTGCAATAGCCAACCTCCTCTATCATCTCGATATCATACATCGTACGGGCCTGCAGCCGCTGGGCTTCCAGGAGTTTGCCCTGCTGTTTCAACTCCTGCAGTCGCTGTTTTAGCTCCGCCTTTATGCCTGCCACGGCAGAGTCAATTCTATAGCCGGGCATAATGTAGTGCTGGGCCGGATATATAAAGACTTGATCCTCATCGGCCAGGGTCTGGGCAGATATGGGATTTATGTAGCTGATTTTCTCTATTTGATCGCCGAAGAATTCGAAACGGATTGCAAAAGATTCGTAAGAAGGATAAAGTTCGACCACATCGCCGCGAACCCTGAATGTCCCCCTCTGGAAATCGAAATCATTTCTTGTGTATTGGATATCAGCCAATCTGCCGAGCAGGTCATTTCTCTCCATAGAATCGCCCGTTCGGACCGCGACCACAGAAGCCTTATAGTCTTCAGGCGAGCCGAGGCCGAAGATACAGGAGACCGAAGCAACGATAATCACATCATCTCTTGTTGACAGGCTTGTCGTAGTGGAAAGCCGGAGCCGGTCAAGGTCGGCATTTTTGGAGGCGTCCTTTTCTATGTATATATCCCGCTGCGGGATATACGCTTCGGGCTGGTAGTAATCATAATAGCTGACAAAATACTCGACGGCATTTTCGGGAAACAGCTCCTTGAATTCCTCATAAAGCTGAGCGGCCAATGTCTTGTTGTGGGATATGACGAGCACCGGCAAATTAAACTGAGCTATGACATTTGCCATTGTGAACGTTTTGCCGCTGCCTGTCACGCCCATAAGTGTTTGGAATTTGGTGCCCGTGCGCAGACTTTCTACGAGCCGGTTTATAGCATCGGGCTGGTCACCGGCTGGCTTATACTCGTTATTGAGTTTGAATTGCGCCATTTGTAGGCTTGTGCTCCGGTTTTACGAAAAATAGCAGTTCCCAAAACAATCTATTTTACGCCGAGAGCGGGAAAAACTCAAGAACAAGAAGTTCGCCATGGCCTATATTGAATGATTAGCACTCTTGTTAAAAATGGGGGTTCCAAGGCAGATTGCAAAAAATTACGCAATCCGAAGCTGGCTATCCTGCACACTTGCCTGGTGATTCGTCTAAAAACCAAATCTATTGCTCTTCCGAAGACGATTCATCCGATTCCACCTCAGGTTTCGATTTTTTCTTTTTCTTTGTCTTTTTCTTTGTCTTCGACTGGGTTTGTTCCGGTTCAGATTCGGTTACTGTCGGCTCAGTATCGCTTTGCTCAAAAACTTTCGGCTCAATATCACCTTGCTCGAAAACTTTCGGCTCAGTATCCCCTTGCTCGAAAACTATCGGCTCAGTATCGCCTTGCTCGGAAACTATCGGCTCAGTATCGACATCCTCGAACGGTGAATAAACATCATCCAAGGCAGTATTATCGACCTTTTTGCGCATCAGCGAATAGATTATGGTATTGGCGGAGAAGTAGAAACTTATTATAAAAGAAACTAACAATGCGACAACAGCCAATAAGAGCAGATATACAACAACGGCGGCAATTGTTACCGACCAGTTAGCTGCAGCCAAATTCGGCATGTCGACCAGTTTCGTAAAGGTGGGCTCCGGCCAGATCGCCGCAAGTTTCTTGTCGTTGAGGCCAAGCTGCAGAAACAGGTGAGTACACAGCAGCAGCAAAAAGGCAAAGAATCGAACGAATATATAACAAAGAGAACCATAAACGGCGGTTATCGCGGTATAAAAGCCCATCCGCCACGGTTTTGCGTACACGTAACAGAAAGAACGGTTTATCGCGTCTAAACAGTCTGAACCATCATACGCCACGGCAGGAAACATCAGGCTAAATCCTGCAACTGTTCCTATCGAAGCGACCGCTATAAAGGCGCCGGCAATCAAAGCCAACAGCATAAAAATAGCCATTATCAGCTCACCGGCCCATCGAATATTGCCAATCAGTCCCAAAAGGAAGATGAACAGACCTATGATGATAATTATGACCATCGGTATCAAAGGCGATGTCACAAAACTCGTGAATTTATTTATACTGAAACGCAGCGCCTCGGTCAGGCCGGGTTTTTCATCCTGGGCAAATTGAAGCGCTGAAATTCGGCAGATTGCTCCGCCGGCTATGGAAATCACAACAAGTTGTATCAAAAAGAATAGGATGCAGTAAAGCAATTGTTCTTTCACTGCCCATGTCACCGCTTTAAAACAATCCCTGATATTTGCCGCCACGCCGGGCAGGTCGAATGCAAACAGGCGATCTAATGCGTTGTGATACTTCTCTGAACCAAAACGCCAAAGCGTGGAAAATACCCCTGTGCGATGACCTATTTTGCCGGTTTTTGTAATGAATTCGTTGAACTGGTCGGGCCCGGCCATATAGCTTTCCAGCTCTGTCCGTATAACTTTGCCCTGTGCATCTTTGACAGCAACAACTGTATCGCTAAAGTCCATAATCCAGCCCGCAAGGCATATGCTGGTCACTGCCAAAAAGGCAATAATCAATTTGCTTGGCTGTATGGCCATGCGGAAAGTTTGAAAAATTTTCAGAAATAGAATATTTTGACATACATTAGAAGAATCTTTTTCGTCGCCCATCTTGTGTCCTTTCAAAAACGCCTACTATCGTCCTGTTTTTAACCTCCATAAAGGAATATTAAATATATAATTGTTATTTGCCGGTTTCAACAGAATTTTTGTTTATTTTCCCTTTATTGCTTATCCTACGGTCCATCCTGGCCGGTATTGTACGGCTCACCGGCCTCCTGTGACTGCGATATCTTATACTCAGCGTCCAGCCAGACACCCAGATCCACCAGCTTACATCGACGGGAGCAAAAGGGATAGAATAATGTCTCTTCAGATTTATCTTCAGGTTTTGCTTTAATAGTGTTATGGCAGATTGGACATTTGTGTTTCATTCTGGTGTGTTAGTTTACCCCTTTCGAGAGCAAAATAAAATATATTTTGTCTGCTGTTCCCAAGTGATTAAATTGATGAAGCAGATGTGAAAAAAAGATTGCTGAACTTTTCCAGTATGCTGATTATTTGATTGAACAATCCAAAGCCAACTTTAACTCTTCAACTTTAACTCTTAGAGGATTATTCCTCTAACTCATCCTCAGTTTCAGATTCCTGCAGCTCTGACGTTGGCTCTTCCTGCTCTTTGACAAGGCCTTGTTCCAGCATTCGGGCATATTCAACACAATATCTGGCCCAGGGCTGGGCCTCAAGCCGGGCCTTGCGTATTTGTTTGCCGGTACTTTCGCAAATACCATAAGTTCCCTTCTCAATACGCTGCAAGGCATCATCAGTTTCTCTTAGAAGTTTCCTTTCGCTATCCATCAATCCCAAAGCAAATTCCTGCTCGTAGTTATCGGTTCCGATGTCAGCCATGTGTATTGGCATACTTGACAGGTCTCCGCTTGCATCCAGCCGGGATTGCTTAAGGGCCTCGTCTTCCATCTCGTTTACATTGGAGATAATCTCTCGGCGTTTCTGCAGTAACATTTGCTTGAAATGCTCAATATTGGCAGCACTCAAGCGACTTTTCTTTGTCCGAATTGGGGCGGTTTTTTTCCTGGTTGTCTTTTTGCGTTTCTTTGCCACTTCTTACTATACCTTTCTTACTACTACTATGCCTTTTCTCCATGTTTACAGAAACTATAATTATAGCATATTAACATATTCTGTGCATAGTATTTATTTTATCCAAAATCGCAGTACTAACTTATCATTATAAGGCATCGTTAGAACGGTCAAATCTTGCAGGGAAAGTCGCCACAAGAAGCCGTAACTGCTTATATTACAAGTAGTTGCATCCAACGGTGTTGCGGCCGTTTCTACCC
>JAUWLI010000180.1 GCA_030613765.1 Phycisphaerae bacterium | reverse complement strand
CTTCGTTGCGGATTTCGACGGCGATGATGACGGCCTAACGGACATTATTCTGGGCAACAACAACCACTGCTACCTCTATCGCAACTTAGGAGCCGATGGCCCAGGTGGATGGCGACTGGCCGACGCCGTGACCATCCAGGCAGGCGGTGAGGATATTGAGCTTTTCAATCCCTGCTTTGATGTCGCAGACATCGACAACGATGGTGACTGGGACTTGTTTGGCGCTCCCCAGGCCGGCGAGATACTCCTCTTTGAGAACACCGATAAAACAGTGTCGAGAACCAATCCGACCTTCGCAAAGGGGGCTGTTATCGCACATGATGACTTCTATGTCCAACCGAGCGGCCATCCACGCGTAACGGTTGCCGATTTTACCGGTGAGGGTCTGCTCGATTTCGTGGTGGACAGGGCATGGGAGCTGACGGATTTGAATCATCCTCTTAAGAGAGACTATGGCGCCCTATTTAAGAACATAGGCACTGCAAAATCCCAGAAGTGGCAGCGAATAGATGCCTATCATGGCGCTCCCTATACCGAAGAGTTCCAGATGTGTGATGCTGTGCGTCAGAATGTCGTTCGGGCTGTAGACTGGAATAATGACGGCAAAACCGACCTAATCGCCGGTGATTGTGATGGCTTTGTCTGGTACTTCCAGAACCAGACAAACAATCTGTTCCCGGTCTTTGCCGAGGGCAGGAAGCTGCAGAGTGGAGGCAAACCTTTAAGCCTGGCAAAGAATTCAGGCCATGCCCGACCCGATATTTGCGATTGGAACAACGACGGTCGTAAAGACCTGATTGCCTCCGACGGTGCCGGCACAGTCACCGTATATCTGAACGAGGGAACAGATGCAAAGCCTGCGCTTGGTGCAGGACAAAAGGTCAAGGCCCAAAATGAACAGGGCAATCTTGAGCCGATTGACCGCGGTACACGATCACACATGATGGTCTGTGACTGGAACAACGATGGGAAAAAGGACATCATCTTTTCCGACCAGGAAAATCCAGGATTTTACTTCTTCAAGAACATAAGTACTGATGCAAATCCGAGTTTCGCCGCCGCTAAAAAAATAGGTCTGTCTCATTACATGAGACCCAATCTGGGTTCCTTCGTAGACTGGGACGGGGATGGCAAAAAGGACCTGATAGCCTGTGAATTCGAACATAGTATTCGATTCTACAAAAATGCAGGCACCGGCCGGGGGGGCACAGAACCCAAATTTTCCAATCCGGACGGCATTAAGATAATAAAGCCGTACTCTATCATGATGATTTCCGGCGTCGACGCTATAGATTGGAACCAGGATGGAGACATCGATATAATCACCGGCCAGGGACATGGCGGAAGCGGGCTTCGTTTCTACGAGCGCGACTACATAGAAGACTCTATTAACAATACACATCCAATTGTCAGCATGGAGAAATTCGAGACTTCCAAGCTATCCTTTTTGAATATAGTCCGTCGCTATGCAGAGGCGATGATAGAACATGGGCGGGACACCTACGGCGAGAAAAAAAGTGGGCTTTTCCTGAGTGCATTAGACCGGCTCAAACTTAAACCGCTTACGATAAGACCGGAACCGCCGGGAGGTATTCGACGGGGGGACCGTGCAGGCCTGCCGTGGCTGAAACTCGTAGGCGCTAATCCGCAAACAGATCAGAACCTGTTACGAGTATTGTACACCTTAAGCAAAATTACGGGAGATAAACGTTACAGCCAGGTTGCTGACCATGAGTTGGAGTGGTTCTTCAAGAACACACAATCCCCAGTGACAGGGCTACTGCCCTGGGGTGAGCATTTGTCGTGGCATGTAATGCTGGATGTACCTATTTCCAGCGGAACGGACTTTACACATGAATTTGCTCGTCCCTGGGTGCTATGGGACAAGAGTTTCGAACTGGCGCCGGAAGCATCAAAGCGGTTTGCTTTAGGATTATGGAACCATCAGATAGCCAACCAAAAAACGGGCGGCTTCGACCGTCACGCTCCTTATGACAGGCACGGCCCCGTTGACGGAAAGGATTTTGCCCGTCACGGCGGTTTCTATATCCAAACGTGGGCTTACGCTTATAAGCATACTAAGGACAAAACATTTCTACGTGCGATAGAAGCAGTCCTTGCGCGATTCGAACGCAAGCGGCGTAACAAAGATGGCACAATGCATGCCACAATTGGACCGCTCGATGTACATACCGCGTCATTGATGGTGCCTGAGCCACTGTCTTCGCGCCTTCGCAAATTTGCTGAGACGGAAGATCAGCTTATTTTAGAAGATCTGCGCAAACAATACGGCCAAAATGACGGAACCTGGGCTTTTAAACCCACATGGCAGGCAGGGTACTCTTCGGGCGCAACAGCAGGCTGGGCGATGTTCGGTTTGGCCCGCTACGAACAGATTCAAAAGAAGGCATTTCAGGACTTGGTGATTGCGGTTGCAGACGCATATATAGATACACTGCCCGATGAAGACGTTGACGTGTGGCCAATGAGTTTTGGGCACATCATCAGTGCACAGGCAGCTGCATACAAATTCACAAAGCGTGATGTCTATCTCGAACAGGCCTGCAGGTTTGCGAGGATGGCCATTGATATTTTTTGGCAGGACAACCCCCTGCCCAAAGCCAGTTTTAAGACCGGGCACTACGAAACAATTACCGGCGCCGACTCACTTGCTCTGGCTCTGTTGGAGGTTCATGCAGCCACGAACAACCTGAAAGTAGATATACCTTCCAATACCATCGACCGGTGACGAGGAACTGCATAAGCTAAATACAATAAGGAGAACTATCAGTGTACAATAATAACCGTGTGCGAAAAATCGTGACAGCCTATCTTATTCTTTCTGCGTTTGCGGCTACCTGTAATAGTAAAGAGATTGATCTAAATACTATTTTCCGTGAAGGTATACCCCCCTCTCCCTTCGTAAATGTAGTTTATGGTTATGCCAACGCAATGCTGGAACACGGCCGAGACACTTACGGTCCACAAAAAACCGGTTTGTTCCTCAGTGCCCTGGATAGAAAAACACTTAGCCCACTCAAAGTTCGTCCAAAAGCTCCAGTGGGAATTCGCGAAGGGGACAGGCCGGGAGAGCCCGGCCAACCACTTGTCGGAGCTAACCTCCATTTAGACCAGAACCTTTTGCGCCTGTTGTACTTTTTGAAAGGACTTTCCGGCGAGGACCGCTATCCACAGGCCGCCGATGATGCACTGAAATGGTTTCTTGAGAACACGCAATCACCGAATACCGGACTGTTGCCATGGGGTGAGCATTTGTGCTGGAATGTGATGACAGACAAAGTCGCCTCGGGACATCGGGAACCGGTTCATGAATTTGCTCGTCCCTGGCTATTATGGGAAAAGTGTTTTGAACTGGCTCCGGAGGCAAGCAAGCGATTCGCTTTGGGCTTGTGGAACAGTCAAATCGCCGACCATAAAACCGGTGCATTCAATCGCCACGCGAATTTCAACAAGTCTTCCCCAGTGCCCGGAATGGATTTTGCCAGACACGCGGGTTTCTACATTCGCACATGGGCGGATGCCTATGCCCATACCAGGGATGACACTTTCCTGGAAGCTATCGACGTAGTGCTGTGCCGCTATGAAAAGAAACGACATCCGAAGACAGGATTGATCGAGTTCAAATCCGGCTCGCCAACGGCCCATTCTGCATTGAGTTTATCTTTGGCAATCGACTGTGACGGCGCTGCCAGAAAAGTACAGGAACCGCTGCGAACGCGCCTAACAAACTTCGCAGCACGAGAGGATGAAATCTTCTGCTCGCTGCCCCATGACCTGGAGGACAAAAAGGGTTTTGCAATGGGACTTGACCTTGTCACGGGTAAATCGGACGGCTCATACAGCTCACTGTGGGATGCAAGATACGGTGCTTTTACGACGGCAACGGTTGCCATTATGTGTGTGTCAAGATACGAAAACACCGGCAGGGTTGGTTACCGCGGCTTGATAACTGCGGCAGCCGATGCCTATATGGACTCACTGCCCGGTAACGATACGGATGCATGGCCAATGACCTTTGGCCATGTGATTAGCCTTGAGCTGGCCGCATTTCGTGCTACTAATAATAAAGACTATCACAAACGTGCCTTTAAATTAGGCCAAACAGCTATAGAGAAATTCTTCGGTGATAGTCCCCTGCCACGCGCGAGTCTAAAGTCGAATCACTATGAGAGCATCACAGGAGCAGATTCACTTGTACTGGCCCTTGCAGAACTCCATTTAAGTACCCTTCATATCACAGCCGTTCGATCACCTGTTAATACTATCGACCGTTAATGCAAATACGACCTGTCTTCTACCAAAATATCAAGGGCAAGACAATAAGATTGTTTGGCGGGACCGGCAGCCTTCTTAGCTGAGTTGTTCATGGGCTCCTTCTTCCCGGTCCCTTCGATCTGGTCGGCGATGCCGTTTGCGTTCTTGTCGGTGACTCCGCTATAGGGGTGGTTGACGACCGCCTTCCATGCACATTGCCGCATCATCTTGTCAAGCTCGGCGTTATATTCGGTGACCTCAAACCCGGCATTTATCAGTTCCGGCGATTTCTTGTAGATTGTCGCATAGTAAACATAGCCTTCCCACCAGCGCATGTGTTTACCGAGGTGGCCGCCGTCACTCCAGAGTGTATACTCTTTTTTACAGAGGTGTTTGGAAATCCCCTCGATGCCCGGCAGTTTCTTGTCGTAATAGAGTTTAAGCAGTTCAAGCATCGAATTACCGACAGGAATAACGTGGATCTTGCCGGGATATTTCTTCTTGAGAGGTTCAATTATGTTTTTGACCATGCCGTTGAGCATAGCCTGGCCGGCGAGAAACTTATCGAGGCTCAGTTCCTTTTCGCTCTTGTAAAAAGCCGTACCCGTCCAGCCGTCCTGAAGATAGAATACCATATCGGGATTGTGCCTTAGGCAGAACTCGATCCACGGCTCGAAATTCTCGGGCTTGTCATTATAGAAGACACCCCATGTCATAACGTCCCACTGGCCCGTAGCGATAGAAGGAATCAGAATGGGATGCGGCTCACTGTTGCCGGCGGACCTGCCGATTTCCCTTAACCAGATCGGCCTGGCCGCCCCACTGCCGCCGCCCCTGATATGTTTGCGCTGACGATGGCCGTCAAGCCCGGCGGCCTTTGCAATTGCCGGCAATGCCCCAAGGGCCGGATTCACCCAACTGTGCCCCGTCGAAACGATACGCAGGCCGTTGCCTTTCGGGTAGCTCAGCGGACCTCTCTTAAGCGCCTCAGCAGTTTTACCGGCCATTTCCTCAGCCAGTTCTGCGTTAGTTTTCTTCTGTGCATCAGTGCTTTCTACCGGCTTTTCATTGCCTTTGTTGGCCTTCTTCTTCTCGGTGAGGGTGTTGTTCTTTGCGGTGGCGTCAGCCTCTGCAGCAATTTTCTTCTCCAGACTTCTTTTCCACTCGTCACCAAGCTCTTGTACGGTGTGCCCGGTAGCCTCCTTCCACAATTCCTCGTTATATTTGCCTTGGCGAGCAGCCGCGTTCAACTTACGCACAATGTTCCTGTCGTACGTCTCGGTAACCCAGTTCAAAAAATTACCGGAGATTCGATAGCTGCTGTCGTACCGGGCTCTCGCAATGTTTCTCCTGGTCACTTCGGCACCGCGCGTCTGGGGCTCGTACAGGAACCACCGGATATAATCGGCGATCCCCTCCACGAGCCATCCCGGTGTTCGGGTGGCGTTGCGATTGTTGCGCCGCGCCCGGCCGTACTGTTGAACGATATGCACCAGCTCGTGCACGACCGCGCCCTTTGCTTCGCCCTGCAGTTGCCGTCGGAACCAGCCCGCACCACACCGAACGCGTGTCCCACTTGCTGCCGCCACACCTGACATGTTCGGACTAAATGTGATGCTCATCCTCCCTGGAGCTTGATATCCCTTGCTGGGCAGCATCTTGACGATTTTCGGATACCATTCCTGCAGCACCGGCGCCAACTCCTTGTGCGCCCATTCTGTCAGGTCGGGTGTTTCAGATGTATCGATGGTGATTCGATATTTTCCTTTCTCAGCCTCGAAGGTTTTCCCTTGCCGTACCGTGGCCGGCGCCGCTACAACCACCGGCGTATTGGGCCCGACTACGTCGATTTCGCTATAGAACGTGTTGCCGAACGGATCGGTCCTTTCGGTGCGGGAAATTTCAAAAAGTAGATAGTGATACTTTCCGATATTACCGTTGGAATCGCAGATGCTGACGCCGTACTGCCCGCCGCCTGGTTTTTCCTTCGCTCGCGTGTCGACCCTCGCGACCAGTTTCCACCCGCACGTCCCCGGGTCGGTTCCCCTGCCTGGCCGAGGATTAAATTTGTCGGCTTTTCCATCGCCGGCATAGAGCTTATACACCTGCGGCCCGCGCGTGTTGGGATGCCACGAATACGTGTTGACCTGCTTGATGTCGATAGTGCCGCCCAGGTCA
>JAUWLI010000139.1 GCA_030613765.1 Phycisphaerae bacterium | reverse complement strand
ACCTTTTCGAATTCATTTTTGCCTCCTAATTTCTTTACATGAAAATTCTGAGACGTTCTTTTATCGAACCAAATAAGAGTTAGCTAAGGTTCATTTCGTATAGAATATCGAATATGTCTTGAAGATTCAAGCTTTTTGGCTTGCTTCTCGGAAAGTGTATCTCGGAAGGCATAAGAAAAGCGGCTAAATATTGATTATTTGTATAGTTGAACCAAATGCAGACTATACTATAATATATAGATTCGACCGGATAAACGACTTGGCTTTGGGAGATAGTCATCTGAAGTATAAGATCAGAAACTGGCTTGAGCTTTCCGTTTTTACCGACAATCTCGGCAAGATGCTTAAAGACGGTCTGATGTTCGATAAAGCCTTCGATATTGCCGGCAAACACCTGGCCAGCCCCGTCAATCGCAGACTGGTTGTCGATTTAAAAGAAGTTTTCCTCGGAGAAGGTGACACCCAACAAAAACTTGCTAAATATGACCTGCCGCAGTTTTATCTGGCTCTTTTTAAGTGCGGCCAGAAAACCGGAAAATGGCCCAAGGCCCTGCGCGATGCAGCCGACTTCATGTACCGGATCGAGCCAATAATCTATCGCCTGCAGCGATGCTGGCACTTTGTGATTGGTGCGTATTTAGTCCGCCTGATATTCATCTGGATTTTCCTCGGCCAATTCCAATACCTGAGATTGACAATACTTGCGGTAATTGTACTGCTGCCCATCTACTCGGAGACCTTCAGGTACAACAGGGATGCTCTAATCGTAAAACTTCCCTTTATAGGGACATGGACAAGGCAGATGGCCTTGATGGAGTTCTTTGTGTGTCTGGAAATCGCTTACGATAGTACCCTTAATGTGCGTGATATGTTTCTGGATTCCATCTCGGCCATCGACAACAGGTACTTACGGAAACAAATGCTGTCCTCTGTTAAGCTAATTGACCAAAGGCAGAGTTTCGCCGCGGCTTTGCAGGCGGTCCCTTTCGTTCCCGGGGGGATGGTTGCAGTCATACATCCTTATGAAATCAGCGGCAAACTGGCGGATTGTTTCGGCGAGCTGGTATCTCAGCTAAAACAGATTGTGGAAGCAAAGCTGGAGGTCGTCAAGTATGCCTCAGCCGGTATCGTCATCAGTTCCGGCGTTCTTTTTCCCTTAACGTTGATCCTGCCTTTCTTTCTGCCTAAGAGCATGTTGTTTCCGTTTTCCCTGGCTATGATGTATATGATGGCTTTCGTTCCTCTTGTGTGTGCCCGTGCTATATTCCAGGAGTACACCAGGAAATCAGCCGGCCTGAATCTCTGGTATAAAAATCTCAAAAGCAAAAACCTCGATGTGTAGTCGCGATAAAATACTATCTGCCAGCAACGGGCATCGAAATACTTCCAGTGATAAAACCTTCGTGCTACAGTCAAACGTTGCGGCTGCTGCTGACTCGGCATCAGGGGATTGGATGGCGCAGGGCTAACGGCGGCTTATCGCTTCAAGAATTTCAGTCTTGGTGGGTTCGAAGAAGAGCCTGTCCAACTGCGAAAGAATCGCCTGCCGACCCGCAGGACTAAAGCACGGATTTGAGATAAGCGCCATTAGCACGTCACGCTTGGAAGGCTCAAATGTCAATTTGTCAAAGACGGCGTTAACCAGATGCTCCTGTGCGGCATCAGACAGCCCCGGACGCTTTGCAATTCGCTTGTAGGCATCCCGTCTGTGCGGCTCGAAAGAAAGTTTGCCCACCGCATTTATCTCTTCAATGGTCCCGTCCACCGGAACACAAATCACGTCGGGCTTCCGAGGGTGCCTTCTCGGCTCATGGACAACTACCGTACAACCGGTCAACCAAAACGCCGCCAAAATCATCACTGGGTTTAACAGTACACGTTTCATTTCATTGTTCTCCAAAACAGACTCGATATCTGTTCATAAAAGACCTTGTCTTCACCCTTAAAAGGCATAAAGATGACAGAAGGTAACAGTGTCACTGGCAAAAAAGTCCCCGGCCGATATTTCTAAAAGAATATCGAATCTTTCCTGAAAATTCAATTCTAAATAATAACGGCCGGCGACTCACTAATCACCAATCTATAATCTCTAATTCTCTAATCTCTCACGCCGTCTGCTTACCAATAGTCGTGGAGCGAAGACTGAAAAAAAAGGAGCGTCTTTCGACGCTCCCAATGGCGGCCTTTACATATTTTGAAGTTGACTACCTTAGGTTGGAGAAAACAGTTAGAGTTAAGTTAGGCTTGTAAGTCACTAACAACTTGGGGATAAAGTCATAGCCGACTCCCGGTGTTCTTTCTTGTTCGAACCCGCAGTAAGGGCCGCCGTCGACAATGAAACATGAGTATTCAATTGGATTTAGAGATAACTTTATCGTTGGATGCATTGCGCCCTCGGGGGCCATGACAATTTCATGGTCGTGAAAACACCCTTCGGGCGCGCACGCATCCGGACCGTCTTTGCCGTTTTCTTCTGTTATTTCAAGCACCAGGTATAAAACCTCGCCTTCGTCTTCTTCGTATGAACTCCAGGTTTGTTGTTGAAAGATTGCCGCTTCGTATTGGTCTGCGACCGGCTTGTATTCTCCGGTCACAATCCAATATTGCTCGGTTGTTTCCGCTGTATAATCCGGTTCATCCGGAGCTGCGACAAAATAATAGTTTTGACCATAAACGTAGTCCAGGAGGTTATTGACAAATCCACCATGTTCAGACACAGTAAACCATATAAGAGCCGCAAATACGACTGGCATAATTACCTTTTTCACGAAAGTCTTCATTTTTCAGTCCCTCTCTATTTTTGAAATTTGCTATAGTCCTTCATGTAACCGCCTTCAACAAGAAAGCCCGTTGCCGGCACGCTCAATTCACTCTTTTACTGGTATTTAATAGTAAACAGAAAACGAATTCTTGTAAATCGGGTCAGAACCTGTTTTTATCATCAGGTAAGTTGCTTTTATTGTCATAGGGGAATCCCCTATGGCCTGGGCCCTTAAGGAGTCATCATTCGTATCTCGCCGGTTGATCTCAGCGAAGCTGGCTAAATGTTAACTCTTGTGGGCAATTTGCTATTGTTGTTTGAAATTATTAGCAGGTTAGAGAATTGGTGGATTGGTGAGTTTGCGCATAAAAAAAACAGGGCTGGGTGCGGAGGGAGAGGAGAAAGCGAGATAAACCCAACCCTGCAAAATGACTTCCAAAAAAGTATACCAACTTCTCCTAATGTTATATTTCATTATACCATGAATTGTTCGTAAGTAAAGATAAAAATACGAAAAATATAAAATTTTTTTCAACTCACTGCGGTTCGAACCGGCAGCAAATTCACTGCTCGCCAAGCGTATCTCGAAGAGCAACTCCAGGGCGGAGATTGCCGCTTTTGGCCCGGATTATTCCTGAGACTCGAAATTCAGGGATGGCCTGAGAATCAATTTTAGCTAAAAATGAACCATCTGGGCCGATATTCAGACTAATAGAGTAAATGAAGGTAAATAATCATTATGTAAAGGAGATTATGAAAATGGGACTTTTTGAAGAAATGACTCTGCGAGTGAGAAGACTTGATATTTTCGACGTCAAACTTGCCCAGGGGGCTGCGGGGTTCTTTGTGCTTATTCATAGCAAAGCTGATACCCGAAATAATGGATATCAGCATCTGGTGGTTCGTGGTATTGCTGATAATATGCTCGATAAAGCCGTTTTACGTGTTCTGGTTCAAGGAATAGTTTTTCTTCTTCAGGCTTTACTTTCCGATCCAGGGCATATACAATAGCTTACAAATCAAACCAGCCCATTCGACTCGCGCTTCGACAGGCTCAGCACCATTGATTTCGAATGTTAGAAACTGATGGAAAATAAGGAGGTAGCAAAATATGATTAGTGTAAGGCATAATGCAAAAGAGCTTGTCATTCTTTTTTGTCTCGTCAGCTTCTTACTGTTACCATCATGCGGCAAGCGTGCGGGAGTGAATGCACGGGAAGCGGCCCATGCTGAGGCTATAAATGTCATAGCAACGCGCCAGCAATGGCCGGCTTCACCGGAAGCGGTGTGCGAGGCGTTTTGGGAAGCCAGGCGAGCCAAAGACTACAACGAAATGGAAATCCTCTGGCCGAGTTCCGGCTCCTGTAACTGGCCTGAGATATGCAAAGATGATCCGGATGTAAAGTATGTTTTCGGCAAAGCCAACGAAGTAGGATCAGGTGTGCCATACGCCGAAGAAGGATACTTCAAAGAACACGGCTCATACAACTTGACGATGGGAATGGGCAACCTCCAAACTTCGAGGGGGCTTAGGTATTACATTGTTTCCGGGAACTGACATAGCGTGGGACGAACAACGAGTCGCCGGATTTTAACTGAGGGAGCTATAAATGAAAAATAAGATGATTTTTCTGTTCTTGTTCGTGCCTTTACATTTCCTTTTGACTGTGGTTTTGCTTCAGTACTACTGGTTCAACTTCAATCCGGATGTTCATACAGCCCTATGGGAAAAGTGTGCCCATGGTCTGGCCTTTGTATTGGCTGTGCCGGTTCTTACGCCTTTTATTGTAACAGACTTAAGTGAGTATTGGTCGTGGGTGATTCAAATCCCGACTTACCTCTTTAACAGTCTTATATGGGGTGTTTTCGTGTTGGTCTTGTTCGGCGGTATCAAGCGGCTTCGTGGAAAGTAAAGGCCGATTATGATTACCAGACGAGCTATCATTATTAGTCTGGCTGTGAACTTCTCACTGCTGTGGGCGCTTTCTCTTCTTTGCTGGATGGGCCTTTCCCACGCCAGGGCAATGGTGATTTGGCTGGCCCCTACCGCACCCCCCTACTATGGCTTCCACTTCCTCGCGAAGCGCGATCTTGACATGGCTTTGGTTTCCCTGATTATTACCGCCCTGGCAATTGGGCTGTGCTTATTAGCCTTTCGCCTGCGCCGCACTCTCACTTTCGTCGCGGCCCACATCGCACTCGTTATCTATTGGCTTTGGAGTTTCTGCCTCATCGGGATCGGTGTATAGGGCAAAATCCGCGATGCCATCTTCCGTAAATCGCCCCCATTTCAGATGTAAAACTACAACGAGTGAATATCCGCGCATAAAAAAACAGGGTTGGGCGCGGAGGGAGAGGAGAAAGCGAGATAAACCCAACCCTGTAAGTATGCTTCTATTATTATATACAAAGATGCTCGAAAATGTTCTATTATTTTACTATAAATTGTTCACAAATAAACAAGAAAGCCAATATACGGCACACTCTACTCTGTTGCTTTAGTCTCTGTAAATGGTACCACCGCGGCTGCCAAAAAACGCCTCGCAAGCAAGGCCGACAGCTCTGCCTATAACTGATTATTTAAGTATAAATAGAAAGCGAATCTTTGTAAATCGGGTCTAAACCTTTTTTTGTCGTAGGGGAATTGCCTTAATTGTTGTAGGAAATTCCCCTATACGCTGAGATTGGTATTATTCTATTGACGAGCGTTTTGGTTTTGCGGATAGTATATGTGTTTCGATAGGCGGCTTCGACACGCCGCTGTTGCGCGACCATTGGATTGAAAAAACCACAAAATGCAAATTCTGCTTCATATTTTGGATATTTTTGGTGTTGCCGTTTTCGCAATCAGCGGGGCATTGGCCGCAGGTAAAAGACGGATGGATCTTTTCGGCGTTGTTGTGTTGGCGGCAGTCACTGCCCTGGGAGGCGGCACGCTCCGAGATATGATTCTGGATACCGGTCCCGTATTCTGGGTAACAGACCAAACCTACCTTATCGTGGCTGTAGCGGCTGCGGTCGCAACGTTTTACACCGCCCGATTGTATAAGCTTCCACCGATGTTACTGGCCGTAGCGGATGCTGTCGGATTAGCTGTGTTCACGGTGCTCGGAACTGAAAAAGCCCTTGCTCTGGATATGCCGGCAGGCATTGCCGTCGTTATGGGAGTTATGACCGGTGTCGTGGGCGGTATGATTAGAGACGTGTTATCGGGAGAAATTCCGCTGATCCTGCGCAAAGAAATCTACGCCACGGCATCGCTGTGCGGCGCAATCGTACTAACGCTCACTATTACTAAAATACAAGTCCGGGAATTGGCTGTTATCGCATCAATCATCGTGACGCTCGGCTTACGCCTGTCTGCAATCAAATGGAAGATTTCACTGCCGTTAATGACTCGGAACAAGGGGGCCTGAGTGTTTAATGGCCTGCCATCTGGATTCTATTAGTGCCCATCTTCTTGTTGCTCCGTTATCCGATAGGCGTAGACAAAGCCGCCGGTTACCGCAGCGACAATAATCAACTGCGCAGCAAGCATGACGAACCTGATATTTTTATAATCGCGAGTGATAACGCCGTAGCTTTGTGTCCAGCCGGTAGCGATAGAGCTATCAGGCGGGCCTCCAACACTTTCAGAATCCCCCTGCAACCGCCCTACCGGCGGAAAGACTATCATTAACTGAATGACAATCAAACCTACCCAGAGAATAATTTCCTGTTTCCGGTTCATAATGCAGTTAAGCCCGTAGTCTCTCTCGTTAATTGTATGCCAAAACCCCGGTTCCCGTCAAGCGAAATCGTCCCTCGCATCCCCAGCCAGCCTGAGTACTATAGACTGTTTCGCAGTTAATGTAGTGTTGCAGAGTGCGACTGCATACCGAAAAACCTGTCATTCCCGCGAAGGCGGGAATCCATTTTGGTCATTTGAAAATTTGAACATTCGAATTTGTTTCGGATTTCGATATTCGTATTTCGTGCTTATGCGAGATACGCTTCACGCTTCACGAGATACGAAGTTCCATTCCTTTTCTCTCTTCTTCGCTCATCTTTCAGCCTTCATAAAGCCGTGAGTTTCCTGCCTGTTATGTCTCTGCTATTATCCCCGCCATCTTCCCCAAACGCAACAATAAATCGTTGCACTTTTGCTCTAAAACGCCATACAGTCTGCAAAGACGTCCTGGAAACCCGGCTGGTGCGCGATTTCAACGTATTCAATCTTTCGAGCCAGGTCGTATAAGAATTTAAGATATCTAATAGTACTGTGGATATTTATTCCTTGGGTATTTCTCTTTCATTTCTTTATACTTTTCCATTACTTCTATGTACTCCGGCGAATCCTTTGTAACTGTGCCTTCCTGTATGAAATAATCCATCAAGCCTCCGCAATGAATAGCTGCTCGAATATCCAGTTCCTCAACAGTCAGTCCGAAATCTTCCATGAATGCCGGACAAATATGGCCGTATTCCGGACAACTTCTTCTGTCACCCTCTACTTGAGGCATCCCCTCAATATCTCGCTCCGGCTCCTTTTCGTATTCGTAAGGGCATTCACGGGTTTGAATGCACGGCAGGATACTGTCTCTTCTTCCAAACAATTTATTGAAAAAACTTACTATTCCCATCTTTCACTCACCTGATAGATCGAAATAGACTTTATCATCTGCCCACTTAGTGTAATATAATTTGGGGTCTCTCGATTATAGCTGCTTAGTCGTGCTGCTTCCCCAACGTAAAAATAGTATAGCAAGCCTTTCTCAAATAGCAATTATTTATGTGGTTTTTAGAAGGTTTCTCCCTAATCCCTCGCCCCTAATCAAAACGCCA